>JBOIAH010000001.1:0-6343 GCA_050739055.1 Steroidobacteraceae bacterium
CTCTCATCGTGACACTGCACCTGCTGTTCGGCATGACGACGCTCGGGCTGCTCTGGTGGCTCGTGCTGTCGCTGCCGACCAACCCGTGGGGCGCGGCCTCGCTGCACAGCCCCGGGCGCGCGCTGCGCGGCGGCGCCGCCGCGGTCGAGAGCGCACGGCGCCTGGCGGTCGTCGGGCTCGCGGTGCTCGCCGTGCAGATCGCGCTCGGCGGCTGGACGAGCAGCAACTACGCCGCCATCGCCTGCCCCGACTTCCCCGCCTGCCAGCGCTCCTTCTGGCCGCACGCCGACTTCCGCCATGCCTTCGTGCTCTGGCACGGACTCAACATCGACTACGAGGGCGGGGTGCTCACCAACCTGGCACGCGTCGCCATTCACCTGACCCACCGCCTGGGCGCGCTCGTCGCCACAGTGGCGCTCGCGACCGCGGCGATCTACGTGCTGCGCCGGCGCGGACTCATGGCGGCGCGGGGGCGCGCCTGGGCCGTGCTCGCGGCCCTCGCCCTGCAGCTTCTCATCGGCATCTCGATGGTGCTCAAGGGCTTCCCCCTGGGGCTCGCTACGGCGCACACCGCCGGCGCCGCGCTGCTGCTGCTCGCAACCCTCGCGCTGCTCAGATCCCTGAGTGCGCGCTGACGAACATCTGCTAGGCTGCCCATCCCCCGCGCCGATCCTTACAGTCCCGCAAGCGAGCACCGTGGCGACGACATCGGATCTCGTACCGGGCGCGCCGCCGGTCTGGCGCCGTTACCTCGCGCTGACCAAGCCCAAGGTGGTCGCGCTCATCACCTTCACCGCCATCGTGGGGACACTGCTCGCCAGCCCAGGGTTGCCGCCGCTCGCGGCGCTCGTCTGGGGCAACCTCGGCATTGCGCTGGCGGCCGCCTGCGCCGCCACCATCAACCACGTGCTCGACCGGCGCATCGATGCGCAGATGGCGCGCACCCGCGCGCGACCGCTGCCTGCCGGACAGCTCACGCAAGCCAACGCGCTCGCCTTTGCGGCCGCGCTGGGGGTCGCGGCGATGGCGATCCTCGCCTTGCTGGTGAACCTGCTCACCGCGGCGCTGACCTTTGCGTCGCTGATCGGTTACGCGGTCGTCTACACGGTGTGGCTGAAGCGCGCGACCTCGCAGAACATCGTGATCGGCGGCGCGGCGGGCGCGGCCCCGCCGGTGCTGGGCTGGGCGGCGGTCACCAACAGCGTCGATCCGAACGCGCTCTTGCTGTTCCTGATCATTTTCGTGTGGACGCCGCCGCATTTCTGGGCGCTGGCGATCGCGCGCCGCGACGAGTACGCGCGCGCCGGCATCCCGATGCTGCCGGTGACCCACGGCGTCGAGTACACGCGCCTGCAGGTGCTGCTGTATACCGTGCTGCTCACGCTCGTGACCCTGCTGCCGTATCTCACCCGCATGAGCGGGCTCGCGTATCTGGCCGCCGCGCTGGTGCTGAACGGCTGGTTCCTCTACTACGCGCTGGCGCTGAAGGTGAGCGCTCGCGAGGAGTTCCCGATGCGGGTGTTCCGTTTCTCGGTAACCTATCTCATGTGGCTGTTCGCGGCGCTGCTGGTGGACCACTACCTGCCCGGCCTGCGGCCCTCAGACATCCTGAAGGTCCAGCGGTGAGCGCGCCGCTGAACGTGCGGCGCTTACGCTACGCCGCCGCGCGCTTGAGCATCATCTGCCAGGAATAGATCACCTTGCCCTGGAGCAGCAGCATGCCCGCGGAGGCATAGCTGTCGGCGTCGATCTGCCCGAGGTGCTCCGCGCCGTGATAGCCGGAAGTCTCGCACCCGTACGCCGACAGGATCGAGCCGCCGATGACCGCGTAGGTCCCCCGCAGCTTGCCGAACGTTTCGGTCTCGAAGGTCCAGTTCAGGTTGCCGCCCCCGGGCCCGGGGGGTTCGATCAGGTACGCATGCACGAACTCGACCGGCGGGGAGCCCAGCACCTTGAGCGTGCCCGACAGTAGCCAGCAGTTGTCCCGATGGGCGATCTCGGTGCGGCCGAGCGCTTCGAGCGGCTCGCCGTCGGCGCGCCAGAA
This sequence comes from Steroidobacteraceae bacterium, assembly GCA_050739055.1. Lineage (GTDB taxonomy): Bacteria > Pseudomonadota > Gammaproteobacteria > Steroidobacterales > Steroidobacteraceae > 13-2-20CM-66-19. Next base: position 2,045 of record JBOIAH010000001.1, read on the forward strand.
CGTTCCACTCGCGGTCCACACGGCGGGCACGAACAGAAACGTGTGCGTCATTGGGACATTATGGCGCGCGAGGGAGCTTTCGGGGTACGTTGCACGCAAGCTACACCGCAAGGGACCGCCGATGCTCACGGAACGGATCTGGTCGGGGAACGCTTACCGCAATTTTCACTATCTGGTCGCCTGTGCGGAGACCGGCGAGGCGCTCGCCGTGGATCCGCTCGAGTGGCGGCTGTGCCTCACCGCGGCGCGCCAGCGCGGCTGGCAGATCACCCAGATCATGAACACCCACGAGCACGGCGATCACACCGGCGGTAACGCGGGACTCAAGGCCGCCACCGGGGCCAGGGTCGCCGCGCATGCGGGGGCCGCGGCGCGCATCGGCGGGGTCGATCGCGGTCTTTCCAGGGGCGACATCATCCGGGTCGGGCGCACCGTGGAGCTCGAGTGCCTCGACACGCCCGGGCACACCCTGACGCACATCTGCCTGCTCTGGCACGGTGCACCCCCGGCGCTGTTCTGCGGCGATACCCTGTTCAACGCCGGCGCCGGCAATTGCCACAACGGCGGGCGCCCGGAGGCGCTCTACGAGACCTTCGTGAACCAACTCGCGCGCCTGCCCGATGACACGCGGGTGTATCCGGGCCACGAATACCTCGCGCGCAACCTCGAGTTCACCCTCGACCGCGAGCCCGCCAACCCGGATGCGGCGCAGCTGCTCGAGCGCTCGCGCGCGCAGGATCCCGCCGCCGCGGCGGTCATCACGCTCGGCGAGGAGAAGCGCATCAACAGCTTCCTGCGGCTGCAGAACCCGGTGGTGATCGCGCGGCTGCGCGAGGCATTCCCGGACCTCCCCGAGCAGCCCGACGCCCGCACCGTGTTCCTGAAGCTGCGCGAGCTGCGTAACCGCTGGTGAGCGCGCGCCGGGCCTCGGGCGGGGAACGCCGCGGTACACCTAAGTCGGATTCCGGCTATTGCCCGCCACGCGGCGCAAGTCGCAGCATAGGCGCCCGGTGCCGAAAGTGCGCCGTCAAAGGCGGGAGGCTCCATGCGTATTGCTCTATCTGTGTTGTCAGCCGGCCTGCTGCTCGGGGTCCTGCCGGCGGCTTGGGCGAACGGCGGCATGGGCATGCCCTCCCCGCCCCGGCAGATCATGCCGCCGCGCATGCAAACCCCTGAGGAGCAGGCGCGCGGCCTCTACAACGACGGCGTGCACTACGTGAAGAAAGCCGACAAGGCGCAGGCCGAAGCCGCGCAGGCGAGCGACGCGCGCCGCAAGGACCGGGCGGCGCAGGATGCGCACCAGCGCTACGCCGAAGCACTCGCCAAATTCCAGCAGGCGGTACGGCTCGACCCGCAGCTGTCCGAGGGCTGGAACTACGTCGGCTACACGAGCCGCAAGCTCGGCAACTACGACGACGCGCTCGCAGCCTACGACAAAGCCCTGTCGCTCAAGCCCGGCTATCCGGATGCGCTGGAGTATCGCGGCGAGGCATATATCGCGCTGAATCGCCTCCCGGAAGCCAAGCAGACGTACCTCGAGCTGTTCGCCGGCAACCGCACTCTCGCCGACAAGCTCCTGACCGCCATGAAGGGCTGGGTGGCAACGCGGCGCACGGCGCCCGCCGGCACGGACGCGGCCAGTGTCGATGAGCTCGACAAATGGATCCAGGAGCGCGCGACGATCGCGAGCCAGACCGCCGCCCTGACCCGCGCGGGCGCCGCAGCCAGCTGGCGCTGAACTCCCCGCGCGTGCGGCGCGCCCGGAGCTCGGGGCCGGGGGCCTGCGCGTGGCTCTTAATCGGCGGCGCGGCGTGGACGCGGGCTGCGCAGCCGCCGGCGGCGCCCTACGTGTGGCACCTGCCGAGCGGCTTCCCCGTGCCGGCGGTGCCCGCGGACAATCCCATGTCGGATGCCAAGGTCGCACTCGGCGAGCGCCTGTTCTTCGAGCCGCGGCTGTCGGTGACCGGCCGCTACAGCTGCTCGAGCTGCCATGATCCGGCGCGCGCCTTCTCCCAGGCGCGAGCCGTGGCGGTCGGGGCCACCGGCGAGGCGCTGGCGCATAACGCGCTGGCGCTCGTCAACGTCGCCTACAACATCAGCTTCGGCTGGGCCCAGCCGCAGGTGCGCTCGCTCGAAGCGCAGATGCTCGCACCGCTCCTCAACGAGCATCCGGTGGAGCTCGGGCTCAAGGGCCACGAGGCGTCCGTGTGCGCGCAGCTCGCCGCCGATCCCGCCTACGCCGCGGCTTTCGCCGCCTCCTTTGCGCAATCCGCCGCGCCGGTCAGCTTCGGGCACGTCGTGCAGGCGATCGCCGCCTTCGAGCGCACCCTCATCTCCGGCAGCTCGCCCTTCGATCGCTACGTGTTCGGCGGGGAGCACGGCGCGCTGTCAGCGCAGGCCAAGCGCGGCATGGCGCTGTTCTTCTCCTCCAGGGTGGGCTGCTCGGGGTGCCATTCGGGATTTAATTTCGCGGGCAACTGGCGCGATGCTCAGGGCGAGACCGGACGAGCGGCTTTCGCCAACGACGGCACCCGTGACGAGCCACTGCGCGTGCCCACGCTGCGCAACGTCGCCCTCACGGCGCCCTACATGCACGACGGGCGATTTGCGACCCTCGGGGCGGTGCTCGGGCATTACTCAGGTCTGGCGCGGCGCTCGCCCGGTGGCGCGCCGCGCGACCCGCGCCTGCCGCACGCTCCGCTCACCGCGCAAGATCGGGCGGCGCTCAGCGCCTTTCTCGAGAGCCTCACCGATCCTGAGTTTGTCAGCCGCTTCGCGGGCGCCGCGCATTCTCCTTAGGCGCACGCGCTGCGCCATCGCGTCTCCCGCCCGTTCCGGCTAGGCTTGCGCCCCTCACGCACGGCGCACCGGCGCAAGAGGCCCGCATGCCTTCCGATTTCTACCGCCGCACCTTCCAGATCGCGACCGCGGCCATCCTGTGCTATGCGCTGTACGAGATCCTGAGCCCGCTGCGCGGCGTGCTCGGCTGGGCGGCCGTGCTGGCGTTCATCCTGCATCCGCTGCACGAGCGGCTCAGCCGGGGGCTGAAGGGCCGGCGCGCCCTGTCCGCGGGCATTCTCACCTGCCTCACTCCCTTCCTGGTGCTCGCGCCGCTCGCCGCCCTCGGGGCGGTGTTTGCCGGGCAGGTGGCGCACGTCATCGCGTCGCTGCGCGGCCGCACCTTCCTCTCCTACCCCGAGATCGTCGAGCGCCTCACGGGCTATCCGCTGATCGGCGGCGCGGTCGCCTGGGTGCGCGACAACGCCTCGGTGAGCGCCGGGCAGGTGCAGGGCTGGATGACCGACAGCCTGCAGGCGCTCTTGAAGTCCGCGGCCGCCATGGGGGGCAACGTCGCGCTCGGGGTGTTCGGCACGCTGGTCGCATTCTTCATGATGCTGTTCATGCTGTTCTTCTTTCTGCAGGACGGGCGCGTGATGCTCACCACGCTGACGCGGCTCATCCCGATGCAGCGCGAGCGGCGAGCGCGCCTGCTCGACTACCTGGCCGCCGTCACGCGCGCCGTGGTGTTCGGTTCGGCCGCGACCGCGCTCATCCAGGGAGTCTTCGTCGGCGTCGGCTTCGCCATCGTCGGCCTGCCCTCGCCGGTGGTGTTCGCCGTGGTGGCGACGATCGTGGCCTTCCTGCCGGCCGGTGCCGGGATAGTCCTCGTTCCGGCGGTGCTGTACCTCGCCTTCGCGGGACGCTGGGGCGCGGCGGCATTCCTCGGCTCTTGGACCGCGGCGCTGTGGATCGTGGAGAACGTGCTGCGCGCGCTGCTCACTTCGCACCGCACGCATGTCTCCACGCTGGCGATTTTCGTCGGCGCGATCGGCGGCGCGGCGGCGTTCGGCATCCTCGGGCTCATCGTAGGCCCGGTGTTGCTGAGCTTCGTGGTGGCGCTGGTGCGCTTCGCGCAGGAGAGCCTTCCCGCGGACGCCTGAAGGCTTTGCGCGGCTTTCCCGTAGAATGCGCTTAGAGCCATGGATCTCTCCCCGATCCTCAGTCCCCTGAACGATGCGCAGCGCGCCGCCGTGACGGCGCCGCCCGGTCCGGTGCTGGTGCTGGCCGGCGCGGGCAGCGGCAAGACCCGGGTCCTCACCCACCGCATCGCCTGGGTCATCCAGGCACTCGACGCCTCGCCGCACGGCATCCTCGCCGTGACCTTCACCAACAAGGCGGCCGGCGAGATGCGCGCGCGCGTGGAGCGCCTCTTGGGCACGCCCGCGGGGGCGCTGTGGATCGGCACGTTTCACGGCGTCGCGCACCGGCTGCTGCGCCTGCACTGGCGCGAGGCGCGCC
>JBOIAH010000002.1:0-4475 GCA_050739055.1 Steroidobacteraceae bacterium
TCGACGCGCTCATCGACATGCCGTTCGCGCAGACAACCGCGCTCTCGCGCATCGCGCTCAAGACGGTCTTCGCGCAGCACGGCTGGATCCGGCGCTACCTGGAGCCGCTCGGCATCAAGGTGGCATACACCTGGCTCGGCGTGACCGTTGCGCTCACGCTCATCAGCATGCCGTTCGCAGTGCGCTCGATGCAGCCGGCGCTCGCCGAGGTGCAGCGCGACCTGGAGGACGCCGCCGAGACGCTCGGCGCCGGGCGCTGGTACGCCTTCCGCCGCATCATTCTGCCGGCCGTGCTGCCGGCGATGCTCACCGGCTTCACGCTGTCGTTCGCGCGCGCGGTGGGCGAGTACGGCTCGGTCATTTTCATCGCCGGCAACCTGCCGATGAAGACCGAGATCACCCCGCTGCTGATCGTGATCCATCTCGAGGAGTTCGACTACGCGGGTGCGGCGGCGCTCGGGGTCGTGATGCTGGTGATCTCATCGGCGGTGCTGCTCACCATCAATCTGCTGCAGACGTGGGGCCGGCGCCGCTACGTCCGCGCGGCGCGCTGATGGCGGCCAGCGCGCCCCGCACCGCGCTCACCGCACTGCCCGCAGGCGCGGCGCAGCGCCCCGGGGCGCGCACCTGGATGAGCACCATCGTGCGCTGGCTGTTCATCGCCGTGTCGCTCGGCTTCCTCGCCGCGCTGCTGCTCGCGCCGCTCGCGACGGTGTTCGCCGTGGCGCTCTCCAGGGGCGTGCAGGCCTACCTCGCGAGCTTCTCCGACCCGGACACCCTTGCTGCGATCCGTCTCACCCTCACCACCGCCCTGGTGGTGGTGCCGGCCAACACCCTGTTCGGCCTGTCGGCCGCCTGGGCGATCGCCAAGTTCGAGTTCCGCGGCAAGAGCGTGCTGATCACCCTCATCGACCTGCCGCTGGCGATCTCGCCGGTGATTTCCGGCATGATCTTCCTGCTGTTGTTCGGCCTCAACGGCTGGTTTGGCCGTTGGCTGCAGGATCACGATGTCGGCATCATCTTCGCGCTCCCGGGCATCATACTGGCCACCATGTTCGTCACCTTTCCATACGTCGCGCGCGAGCTGATCCCGCTCATGCAGCAGCTCGGCAACGATGAGGAGGAGGCGGCGATCACGCTCGGCGCGGGCGGCTGGCTGACCTTCCTGCGGGTGACGTTGCCGAAGATCCGCTGGGGACTGGTGTACGGGGTGATCCTGTGCAATGCGCGCGCCATGGGCGAGTTCGGCGCGGTCTCGGTGGTGTCCGGGCACATCCGCGGGCTCACCAACACCCTGCCGCTGCACATCGAGATTCTCTACAACGAATACAACTTTGTGGGCGCCTTCGCGGTGGCATCGCTGCTGACGCTGCTCGCCGCGCTGACGCTGCTCGTGAAGCACCTCGTCGAACGCACCGGCTACCGGCGGCGCTGACCATGCTCGAGCGGATCGCACGTCTGTGGAGCGCATCCTGGCCCGACCCGGCCCGCACGGCACTCGGCTGGTGGCTCATCGCCATCCACGTAACCCTCGTGCTGCTGGTCGGCGGCGGCATCACCTGGTCCGCCAGCGGCGTATTGCACGATCTCGCCGACGAGCAGGGCAAGGCGCGGGTGCTGCTCGCGGCCACCACCGCGCGTGAGGACCTGCGCCGCATGGCGGAAGACGGGCTGGCCGCGGCGCGCGCCCTCGCCGAGCGGCCGACCCTGCAGCGGCTGCTGGCGGAGGGTCGGAACGACGCGCTGGCGCCGTTCCTGCGCCGTTCGTGCGAGGCCGCGGGCGCCGACGCCTGCGCAGTGATCTCCGGGAGGGATGTGGTTGCGCTGTCCGGGCCGGCGGTCGACTGGCAGCAGATCATCACGGCGAGCGCCGAGCAGGGTACGACCTTCATGGCGCTGCCGGCGCTCGAGCGCGTGCCGGTACAGGGCGCGTGGGCCCCCTTAAACGCCGGCACCCCGGTGCGCGTGTACCTGGTGCGCCGCCTGGATGAGCGGCTGGCGGCGACCCTGACGCGCCAGGTCGGCGCGCCCGTGAAGCTCATCGACTACCGCCTGTATGTGAGCAGCCCGGTGAATGCGTTCACGCCGCTGTATTCCGCGGCGCTCGCCGACGGGCACTCGGCGGTGCAGCGGATCAACTCGCAGGAGGTGTACGCCGCGGGCGTGCCGGTGTTCGCTGCCAGCGGGGAAGCGATCGCCCTCATTGAAGCGCTGCTGCCGACCCGCACGGTCGACACCTCCACCCGCCACCTGATCCGCAAGCTGCTCGTGACCGCACTCATCCTCGCGGCGCTCGCGGTGTTCGCCGGAGTGCTGCTCGGCGAGCTGGTCGCCGGCCCGGTGCGTGCGCTCACGGCGGCGGCCGTGCGCATCGGGGCGGGTGACTTCTCCGCTTCCATTCCACCGGGGGGCGCCGCCGAGGTCGGCGCGCTCGCGCGCACCATGGAGGACATGCGCCGCAACCTCATCGACCTCACCAGCACACTGCGGCGGCGCGAGGCGGAAGCGCAGGCGGTGCTCGGCGGCATTGTCGAGGGCGTCTACGCGGTCGACCGGGATCGTCTGATCCGTTACCTCAACCCGCAGGCCGCGCGCCTCCTGGGCGTGTCGCCCGAGCAGGCGGTGGGCCGCTTCTGCGGCGATGTGCTGCAGCCGCGCGACGAGGATGGCCGCCGGCCGTGCGATTTTCGCTGCCCGATCCTGCAGGCGCGCGCCGCAGGCAGCGCCAAGGCGGTGGAGCATCTCGGGGCGGGTCCGGGCGGACCGCGCACCACGGTGATCACCAGCGCCGCGATGGCCGAGGGACTGCAGGTGCAGGTGATGCGCGAGGAGACGGAGCTCGAGGCATCGGCCCTTCAACGGCCCGCGCCAGTGATCTGATCGAACACTCCGCCGTCCGCGAAATGCGTGCTCTGCGCCTTGCTCCAGCCGCCAAAGTCCGCGATGGTCGCGAGCGTGAGGTGCGGAAAGCGCGCCGCGTAGCGCGCCGCGACCTCACCATCGCGCGGGCGATAGTAGTTGCGCGCGATGATCTGCTGCCCTTCCTGGCTGTACAGGTACTCAAGGTACGCCATGGCCAGCTCGCGCGTGCCGTGACGCAGCGCCACCGCGTCGACCACCGCCACCGGCGGCTCGGCGAGGATGCTCACGCTGGGCGTGACGATCTGCAGCTGGTCGGCGCCGATCTCGCGCACCGCGAGCAGCGCCTCGTTCTCCCAGGCGATCAACACATCGCCGAGCTGCCGCTGCACGAACGTCGTGGCCGAGCCGCGCGCGCCGCTGTCGAGCACCGGCACGTTGCGGTACAGCCGGCGCACGAATTCCCGGGCGCTGGCATCGCTGCCGCCCGGCTGCGCGCGCGCCCAGGCCCAGGCGGCCAGGTAGTTCCAGCGCGCGCCGCCCGAGGTCTTGGGATTGGGCGTGATCACCGACACGCCCGGCCGCACCAGGTCGCCCCAGTCGTGGATCGCCTTCGGGTTGCCCTTGCGCACCAGGAATACGATCGTGGAGGTATAGGGGGAGCTGTCGTCGGGCAGGCGGCTCTGCCAGTTGATGGGCAGGAGCTTGCCGCTGCCGGCGATCGCGTCGATGTCGGCCGCCGACGCCAGCGTCACGACGTCTGCGGCCAGCCCATCGATGACGCCGCGCGCCTGGTTTCCCGAGCCGCCGTGTGACTGATCGATGCGCACCTGCTGGCCGGTCTTCGCCTGCCAGTAGCGCGCAAAGGCCAGGTTGAAATCCGCATACAACTCACGCGTCGCGTCGTAGGACACGTTGAGCAGCGTCGCCCGCGTGCGGCCCGCGTGCCCGGGGAACTGGCCGTGGCAGGCGGCGAGCGCCACGCCCGCCACCAGCGCCACAGCAGCCGCCGTGACCGGTACCGTTCGCCGCCGAGGGTCTGCGGAGTGACGGCGCATGCTAGCCGTGCGCGCCCTGCGCTGTCAGTCGCAGGTCGGCTGCGGCGCGGCAGCGGGCTTGGCGGCAGCGCCGAGTCCCAGCGCGCGCAGCAGGTGCGGCTCGAGGGCTGCGGCGCAGGCGTCCACCGAGCGCGGACCACCGAGCTGCGCCAGCTGCGTCATCTCAAGGCCCCGGTAGCCGCAGGGATTGATGCGTTGGAAGGGCTCGAGGTCGAGCGCGACATTGAGCGCGAGGCCGTGGAAGCTCCCGCCGCGGCGCACCCGCACGCCGACGCTCGCGAGCTTGCGGCCGGCGACGTATACCCCGGGGGCGTGGCGGCGGCATTCGGCGCGGATGCCGAACTCTCCGGCCACATCGATCACGGCGCGCTCCAGCGCGGTGACGAAGTCGCGAATTCCGAGTCCGGCACGCTTCAGGTCGACGAGCGGGTAGACCACCAGCTGCCCCGGCCCGTGATAGGTCACCTCACCGCCGCGGTCGATCTGCACCACCGGGATGTCGCCCGGCGAGAGCAGATGCGCACGACTGGCATTGACGCCTAGGGTGAACACCGGCGG
>JBOIAH010000003.1:0-3041 GCA_050739055.1 Steroidobacteraceae bacterium
GAAGGTAGCGCGCGGCAGCCTGCGGTAACGACACGGCAGCGGTCTCGCTTACGGATGGCCGGAAGGCCCGAAACGCCATGGTCGCATTCCGGGGATCACTTGTCTATACAGGTCTAGTGCGGCGGGCAGGGTGGGGCGCGCCCGCCAGCGTGCCGGCACGTTGGAGCGGTTCCACTGCCGGCGCGGTTTAGGTAGAATGCGCGGCCCCCAGGATGCCGGCGAGCGGCAACGGGGCGGGAGGCTGGTGTCGCGTATCTGCGGGGGGATCCTTCAGGGGCGGCGCCCCCGAAAGTGCGCGACCGGAAAGCCCCCCATGGGGCTTTTTGCTTTTTTCGCCCGCATGAAGGGGCGGTGGACAGATGGGATGGGCCTTGGGGCCCATTTTTGTTTGTAGCGGTGGAGCCCAAGGGGAGCTTGCCGCTGCGGGGAAGGAGCCATGGCGGGCATCTTGCGGGAGCGGCTGATCGCCCTCGTCGAGCCGCTGCTCGGTGGGCTCGGATTTGAGCTGGTGGAACTCGAGTACGCGGCGGGACACGGGCGCGCTCTGGTGCGGATCTTCATCGATGCCGCCGCGGGCGTGGGGCTGGCCGATTGCGAACGCGTGAGCCGCGAAGTATCGGCGCTGCTCGACGTCGAGGATCCGATAACCGGCGCGTACACGCTTGAGGTGTCCTCGCCCGGTTTCGACCGGGTGCTGCGCACGCCGGCGCATTTCGGCCGCTTCGTGGGCTCGCGGGTATTCGTCGAGCTGAAGGAGCCGCGGGCGGGGCGCCGGCGCTATACCGGGCAGCTGCTGGCGGTGGACGAGGCCGGCATCGCGCTCGCCGTGGACCGCGAGCGGGTCGCGGTGGCGTTTACGGAGATTGGCAAGGCGAGGCTGGCGTCCTGAAGGCGCGCGCATCGTCCCGCTTGCAGGCGGGGTTTTTCGTGAGGTAGGCAAGAGTGAACAAGGAAATCCTGATGGTGGTCGATGCCGTCTCCAACGAGAAGGGCGTCGACAAGGAAGTGATCTTCGAGGCGCTCGAAGCCGCGCTCGCGTCCGCAACGCGCAAGAAGCACGGCGAGGAGTGGGATGCGCGCGTGTCGATCGACCGCAAGAGCGGCGATTACGAGACCTTCCGGCGCTGGAAAGTGTTCGCCGACGACTCCAAGGAGCTGGAGGTCCCGGAGCACGAGCTGCGCCTGGACGACGCGCGCGAGCTCGATGCCAAGGCGGAGGTGGGCGGCTACGTCGAGCAGCCGATCGAGTCGGTCGCCTTCGGGCGCATCGCCGCGCAGCAGGCGAAGCAGGTCATCGTGCAGAAGGTGCGCGAGGCGGAGCGTGCCCAGGTGGTCGACGCCTATCGCGACCGCGTCGGCACGCTGGTCAGCGGGGTCGTCAAGCGCGTCGACCGCAACGGTATCTACGTCGATCTCGGCAGCAACGCCGAAGGCTTCGTGCCGCGCACCGACTCGATCCCGCGCGAGCAGGCCAAGCCCCAGGACCGCATCAAGGCTTATCTGAAGGAAGTGCGTTCCGAGCCGCGCGGCCCGCAGCTGTTCCTCACGCGCACCGCGCCGGAGTTTCTCATCGAGCTGTTCAAGCTCGAGGTTCCGGAAGTTGGCCAGGGCCTCATCCAGATCCTGGGCGCGGCGCGCGATCCGGGCGTGCGCGCCAAGATCGCCGTCAAGAGCAACGACCCGCGGATCGATCCGGTCGGCGCCTGCGTCGGCATGCGCGGCTCGCGCGTGCAGGCGGTGTCGAACGAGATCGCGGGCGAACGCGTCGACATCATTCCGCACGACGACAACGCGGCGCAGTTCGTCATCAACGCGATGTCGCCCGCCGAGGTCATGTCGATCGTGGTGGACGAGGATTCGCACAGCATGGACATCGCGGTGTCCGAGGAGAAGCTCTCGCAGGCCATCGGGCGCGGCGGGCAGAACATCCGCCTCGCCAGCCAGCTGACCGGCTGGGACCTGAACGTGATGACCGAGTCGGACGCCGAGGCGAAGAGCGAGTCGGAATCCAAGGAGCTGGTGCAGAACTTCATGAAGCAGCTCGACGTCGACGCGGACGTCGCGACCATCCTCGCGCAGGAGGGCTTCTCCACCATCGAGGAGATCGCCTACGTGCCGCAGGCGGAACTGGCGGCGATCGAGGAGTTCGACCAGGACATCGTCAAGGAGCTGCGCAACCGGGCGCGCGACGTGCTGCTCACGCAGGCCATCGCCAGCGAGGAGACGCTCGACCAGTCGATGCCCGCGGATGACCTGTTGTTGCTGGAGGGGATGAGCCCGGATCTGGCGCTGGCGCTGGCGCGGCGCGGCGTGCGCACTCGCGAGGAGCTCGCCGAGCAGTCGGTGGATGAGCTTGCGGACATCGAGGGCCTGGCCGCCGACAAGGCGGCGGCGCTCATCATGACCGCACGCGCCCCGTGGTTTGAAGCGGGCCAGTGACGGACCGTGAGCGAGGTTTAAATCTATGGCGGAAGTGACCGTTTCCCAGTTCGCCGAAGTGCTCAAGGTGCCGGTCGATCGGCTGCTGGTGCAGCTCGATCAGGCGGGCATCAAGGTCGACGGACCCGAGGATCGCATCAGCGATGACGCGAAGCTCGAGCTCCTCACCCATCTGCGCCGCAGCCATGGGAGCGAGGCGGACAGCGACGGCGCGCCGCGCAAGATCACCCTCAAGCGCAAGACCCAGAGCGAGCTGAAGCTCGCCAGCGTGCAGGGCCGCGCGCGCACGGTGAACGTCGAGGTGCGCCGCAAGCGCACCTACATCAAGCGCGACGTGCTCGAGGAGCAGGCGCGCGCCCAGCAGGACGAACTCGACCACCGGCGCCACGAGGCTGAGGAAGCCGCGCGCCTGGAGAGCGAGCGCGCCGAGGCCGAGCGGCGCGAGCGCGAGCGCCTCGAGGCCGAGAACCGCCGCCGCGTGGAGGAGGAGGACACGCGGCGCCGCGCCCAGGAGGACGCCCGGCGGGTGGCCGAGCAGCGCGTGCGTGACGATGAAGTGCGCCGCAGCCGCGAGCGCGAGGAGCACGAGCGGCGTGCCACCG
>JBOIAH010000004.1:0-3427 GCA_050739055.1 Steroidobacteraceae bacterium
CCATGACACCGCGCAGCGGCGCCTGGCCCTGCGGCCCGAGCGCGCGCACCGCCGCGGCCAGCTCCGCGCGTAACTCGGCGTGACGCTCGCGCACGCGCGCCGCCAGCGGCGGCGGCCAGGGCGGGCGGGCGAGCGCTCCGGGCTCGGCGCCGGCCCGCGCCAGTTCATCGAGCGGCAGACGGAGCCGGCCGGCGCGCGCCTCGCGCGCCAGTGCGCACAGCAGCTCGATCTCGCGCAGCGCGGCGCCGAGGGCGCGGCAGGCCCCGGGCTCGGCGCACGGGGCGCCGAAGTCCGCGAGTGGCGCGATCATTGCTCCCGCCCAGCGCTCGCAGTACGCCGTCAGCTCGCGCCGCGTTGCGAAGGTGGCCGCGGCCAGATCCCACACGGCCGCGTCCACCAGTCCCATGAGGGCGGCGGGCGGCGCCGCGGCGCGTGCGCCGACGCACCCGATGAGATCGCGCGTCAGGGGGTGTGACGGGCGTCCCTGCGCGCAGCGCTGGCATTCCTCGCGCCACCACGCGAGGCGCGTATGGGCAACCTGGTGATCGAGGCCGCTCCTCAGGCTCGCGTTGATCTCGCCCTCGATGCCGCACAGGGCGGCGAACAGCGGGCGTTGGTCGGCCGGTGAATAGAGCCAGGCCAGGGCGCGCGTCGCGGACGCGTCAGGCCTTGCGGGCATCATTGGCGCCCGGGGCGGGCTCGCCGCCCGCGGGCGGCTCGGGCGCTTCGGCGAGCGTGGGTGCACCGGTATTGCGCGTGAGCTGGCTCACCTGCTCGAGTACCGCGAGGGGCGCGTCGCCGGTCACGCCCAGCTCGGTGAAACGCCGCGCCTGCGGCAACACCTGGCGCTCGAGGGACCCCACGGCGGCGTTGTACGCCTCGACCGCCGCGGCCAGCCGCTGCCCCATGCGCCCCACGTGCCCGTCGAAGTTCGAGAGCCGGCGGTACAACTCCTGTCCCAGGTCGCGGATGAGCGCGGCGTTGTGCGCCACCGCGGACTGGCGCCAGCCGTAGGCCACGGTCTTGAGCAGCGCGATGAGCGTCGAGGGCGTGGTGATGATCACGCTCTGGCCGAGCGCGGTTTCGAGCAGCTCGGGCCGCTCGGCAAGCGCGGCGGACAGGAACTGGTCTCCGGGCAGAAACAACACCGCAAACTCGGGGCTGCGCTCGAACTGGCTCCAGTAACTCTTGGAGGCGAGATCGCGCACCCGGGACTCGACCTGCTGCGCGTGGCGCTTGAGGGCCTGCTGGCGCTCTTCGTCCGTGCCGGCATCGAGGGCCGCGAGGTAGGCGTCGAGCGGAGTCTTGGCGTCGATGACCAGGTCGCGCGCCTCGGGCAGGTGCACCACCAGGTCCGGGCGCAGTGCGCCTTCCTCGCTCACCACCCGCAGCTGCTCGGAGAAGTCGACGTGCTCGGTGAGACCGGCGAGCTCCACCAGGCGCCGCAGCGTGAGCTCGCCCCAGCGGCCGCGCACCTCCGGGCGGCGCAGCGCCGTGACCAGGTTGCGCGTTTCGCGCTGCAGCTGGACCTGGCCCCCGGTCATGGTCTCGAGCTGCGTGCGCAGCGCCGCGAAGGCCTCGCGGCGCTCGCGCTCCAGTGCCTGCACCTGCGCCTCGGTGCGCTCGAGCGCCGCACGCAGCGGCTCCACCAGCTGCGCAATGGCGGTCTCGCGCTCCTTGAGCGCGCCCTGGGCGATCGCCTGATCGCGACCGAGCGCCTCGCGCGCCAGCTGCAGGAACAGCGCGCTGTTGGCGCGCAGCGATTCCCCGGCGAGCGTATCAAAGCTGGCGCGCAGCCGCGTCTCGGACTGCTCAAAGAGATTCAGCCGGTCCGCCTCCTGAAGGGTGGCGGATTCCAGCCGCACGCGCGCCTCGGTGAGCTCCACGCGCAGCCCCTCGATGCGGCGCGCGGCGCGGATGTGGGCCAGCAGGGCGCCGAGCACCGCACCCGCCCCGAGCGCGGCGGCGGCGACGCTCAAAATCGTGGCAAGGATGCTCACGGCCCGTGGCCCTCAGTGCCCCAGATACGCGAGATAGTTGACGGCGACGTCGCCGCTCCGGCCGACGCGGCCGGTGAAGGGATTGAGCTCGATTCCGCTGAGCTCCTTCACGGTGAGCCCCGCGCTGCGCGCCCAGCGCGCCAGCTCCGCCGGGCGGATGAGCCGCTCGTACTCGTGGGTGCCGCGCGGGATGAGCTTCAGGACATACTCGGCGGCGAGGATTGCGAGCAGGAACGAGCGCAGGTTGCGGTTCAGCGTCGAGACAAACAGCGCGCCGCCGGGCCGCGTCAGCGCCGCGAGCGTCGCCATCATGGCGGCCGGCTGCGGCACGTGCTCGAGCATCTCCATGCAGGTGACGACGTCGAAGCCGCCAGGCTCGGCCGCCGCGAGCTCCTCCGCCGCGGCCACCCGGTAGTCGATGGCGAGGCCCGACTCGGCGGCGTGCAGGCGCGCGACCGCGATCATGCCAGGGGCGAGGTCGATGCCGGTGACGCGCGCCCCGGCCACGCCGAGCCCCTCGGCGAGCAGGCCGCCGCCGCAGCCCACGTCCAGCACCCGGGCACCGGCGAGCGGAACGCGCTCGGCGATGAACTGCAGGCGCACCGGATTCAACAGGTGCAGCGGACGGAACTCCCCGTGACGGTCCCAGAACCGCGCCGCGATCGCGTCGAATTTGCCGAGCTCGCCCCGATCCGCGTTGGCGCCGCGCACGCCCTCGCGGCTCGTGCCCGCCGGGGCGCTCACGCCGCCGCCCCCAGCCGCGCGCGCTGCGCCCAGCGCTGCGTCACCGCGAGGAGTTCGGATTCCTCGAAGGCGAGCAGGCGGCCGGCGCGCACCGCGGACCGCCCCGCGGTCCACACATCGCTCACCTGGGCGCGTGTGGCCGCGAATACGATCGTATCCTCGGGCCGCGCCGCGCCCTCACACTCCGCCTCGAGGTCAATACACAGGAGGTCGGCAGCCTTGCCCGGCTCGATCGAGCCGATGTGCGCGCCCAGCCCGAGCGCAGTGGCGCCCCCGAGGGTTGCCGTTCGCAGCGCCTCGCGGGCCGGGAGCCCGGCGAGCAGCGCCGCGGTGCGCGTCTCGGCCAGCAGGTCGAATGCTCCGGCGGCGGCCGGGCTGTCGGTGCCGAGACCGGTGCGATCGGAATCGAGCGCGGTGATGGGCCCCCAACCCGCTCCGAGCCGCAGATCCGCCTGCGGACAGGCGACGAGGCACGCGCCGCGCAGCGACAGCAGCTCCAGCTCGGACGCGTCGCAGGCGCCCGCACCGATCGCGGTGAAGCCGGGGCGCAGCAGGCCGAGCGCGTCGAGGCGCCGCAGTGCCGGCACGCGCAGGCTGATCCCGTCGCGGGGTCCCGCGGCGTCGCGGACCTCGGCGGCGGCGGGCCCGTCGGGCTCGCCGCCAAGCTCCGCGATGTGCACCGC
>JBOIAH010000005.1:0-2965 GCA_050739055.1 Steroidobacteraceae bacterium
CGTGAGCCCGGCGCGGCGCTCGTACGCCGCGTCGACGATCGACCTGAGGTCCGCGAGATCGCTCATCACTTCAACGCCGGCGCGGCGTCGCGCTGCGCGTGCCACGCCTCCTGCTGCCGGTCGAGCGCCTGCACCAGGCGCTCCTTGAGCCGTTCGGCGGCGGTGGCGCCGAGCGGGCGATTGTCGAAGTCGGTGAGGTAGAGCACGTCCTCGGCACGCTCCCCGACGGTCATGATCTTGGCGGCGTGCAGCTCGATGCGCTCCTGCATCAGCACCTTGCCCACGTCGCACAGCAGGCCCGGCCGGTCACCCGCCGTCAGCTCCAGCACCGAGCGGCGGTTGCGCTCATCGCTGCTGAGCGCGATGTGGGTCGGAGTGTTGAACATGCGCGCCTGGCGCGGCGCACGCCGCGACACCGACAACGGCGCATCTTCCGGCCGCTGCATCGAGCGCCACAGCGCCTGCTCGATCTCCACCCGCCGGTCGTTGTCGGTGATCGCCCCGCCGTCGTCCTCCAGCACGTGATAGAGGTCGAGGCTGAAACCGTCGCCGGTCGGGGTGATGCGTGCGTCGACAATGTTGAGCCCGAGCTGATCGAGGACCGCGGTGGTGCGCGCAAAGCCATGCCGGCGGGGGCGGGTGAACATCAGCACGGCGGTGGTGCCGTGCACGCTGCGCGGCTCGAGCGCCACCAGCGGCTCATCGGAGGCCGCATCGCGCTCCGCCAGGAGGCGCGTGTGCCACGCCACCTCCTCCGGGGAATGCTGCAGAAAGTAGCCGGCCGAGAAGCGCGTCCAGGCGCGGGCGATGTCGTGCTCGGCGACGCCGCGCTCGATCGCCAGGCGCCGCGCGGCGTCCTGGGTCTCGCGCACCAGATGCTCCGGGTCGATCGGGCTCTCCAGTCCGCGCCGCAGGGCGCGTTTTGCGCGCTGGTACAGATCCTTGAACAGCGAAGCCTTCCACGAGTTCCACAGTTTCGGATTGGTGCCGCGCACGTCCGCGCAGGTAAGTACGTACAGGTAGTCGAGGTGCGTCTCGTCGCCGACCTTGCGCGCGAACGCGTTGATCACCTGCGGGTCGGCGATGTCCTGCTTCTGGGAGCTGATCGACAGCTCGAGATGGTTGCGCACCAGCCAGGCGACCAAACGGGCGTCGTACGGCGACAGCCCCTGCTCGAGGCAGAAGGCTTCCGCGTCCACGGCGCCGAGCTCGGAGTGGTCGCCGCCGCGGCCCTTGGCGAGGTCATGAAACAGCGCGGCGAGGTACGCGACCTCGGGCCGCGGCAGCTGCTGCATGACCCGCGAGGCCTCGGGAAGCTCGTGGTCGTAACGCGGGATGGCGAAGCGGCGCAGGTTGCTCACCACGAACAGCGTATGGGCGTCCACCGTGTAGGCATGGAACAGGTCGTACTGCATGCGCCCGACGACGCGGCCGAAGGCCGGGATGTAGCGTCCCAGCACCCCGTAGGTGTTCATGCGCCGCAGCTCGTGGGTGACGCCGACCGGCGAGCGCAGGATCTCGAGAAACAGGCGATGGTGGCGCGGATTCTGGCGAAACTCCTCGTCGATCAGCCACAGACTGCGCGCCACGGCGCGCATGGTCGCGGCGCGCACTCCGCGAACCTCCGGGTTCTGCTGCAGGAGGGCGAACAGCTCCAGCAGCGCCGACGGCGTGCGCGCGAACACCTCTTCGTTCACCGCCTCGAGCGAGCCGTTGCGCACCTGGAAGCGGGCATTCAGCGGGCGCGGCGGCTCGCTCTCGCTGAGGATCGCCTCGCGGAACAGCTGCAGCAGCAGCTCGTTCAGCAAGCTGACGTCCATCACGGTGCGGTAGTAGCGCTGCATGAGCTGCTCGACCGCCAGCGTGTAGGACGCGTCCTCGTAGCCGAAGGCGAGCGCCAGGCGGATCTGATGATCGAACAGCAGCCGGTCCTCGCGCCGCCCGGTGAGGGCGTGCAGCCCGAAACGCACCCGCCACAGGAAGGCCTGCGCCTGCCGCAGCCGGCGCAGCTCCGCCGCCGTCAGAAAGCCGTGGGTCACGAGCCCGTCGAGCGTGTTGGCGCCGAAGTGGCGCTTCGCGACCCAGGCGATGGTCTGGATGTCGCGCAGGCCCCCGGGGCCGGTCTTGACGTTGGGTTCGAGGTTGTAGGCGGTGTCGTTGGCCTTCAGGTGCCGGTCGGCCTGCTCGCGCAGCTTCGCTTCGAAGAACGCCTTCACCGGCCAGACATGCTCGGGCGCGAGCGCCGCGCGCATGCCGGTGAGCAGCGTCGCGTTGCCCGCGACGAGGCGCGCCTCGAGCAGCGTCGTCATGACGCCCACGTCTGCTGCGCTCTGCGCGGCGCATTCCTCCACGGTGCGTACGCTGTGGCCGACCTCCAGCCCGATGTCCCACAGGAACGCCACCAGGCGCTCGATCACGGTGCGCGCGCCGGCGTCCGGCGGCTGCGGCGCGAGCAGCAGGATGTCGATGTCGGAGCAGGGGTGCAGCTCGCCGCGGCCGTAGCCGCCCACCGCCACCAGCGCCCACGCGGCGGCGTGCGTCCCGCAATGCGCGCGCCACGCTTCGCGCAGCGCCGCGTCAATGAGCGCGGCGCGCGCGTGTACCAGCTCCTCGACCGGCTCTTCGGCGAAGAACCGGCTCTTCAGTTCCTCGTGCGCCTGACGCAGCAGCCCGCACCACGCGGCCGGGTCGCCGGCGCGGGCCGCCAGTTGCGCCGGCAGGCCGCCGAGCAGCGGCCACGGCGCCCCGGGCGATGTTGTCGCAGGGAGCGGCTCCTCGAGCAGGTCTGTGTCCCCGGCACCCACTGCGCGCACCTGCGTCAGTGCCGCGGTGCGTCTGCGCCGAGGGTCAGCACGTCTACCCCGGTGTCGGTGACCAGCACGGTGTGCTCCCACTGGGCGGACAGCGAATGATCCTTGGTGATCACCGTCCAGCCGTCGCCGAGCAGCCGCACGTGGCGCTTGCC
>JBOIAH010000006.1:0-10241 GCA_050739055.1 Steroidobacteraceae bacterium
GGTTTTACCGAGCGGGAGGTGCATTTCCTCGAGCGTGCCTCCGACTGGGACGAGGTGCGCGGCTCGGCGCGCAACCGGTCGCTGTTCGGCGAGCGCCGCGTGCTGGAGATCCGCATGCCGGGCGGCAAGCCCGGGGATGCGGGCAACGCCGCTCTCATTTCCATGCTCGAGGCCCGCGATCCGGACACGGTGTTTCTCATCCTGACGGGGCGGCTCGAGGCCCGCGCGCAGGGGGCGGACTGGGTGCGGGCCGTCGAGGCGCACGGGGCGTGGGTGCAGATCTGGCCGGTGGATCCGGCGCGCCTCGTGCCGTGGCTGCGCGGGCGTTGCCGGCAGCTTAAGCTCGCGGCGAACGATGCGGCGCTGCAGCTGCTGGCCGAGCGCACCGAAGGCAACCTGCTCGCCGCCCACCAGGAACTCGGCAAGCTCGCGCTGCTCGCAGGTTCTGGTCCGGTGACTCCCGAGAGCGTGCTGGCGAGCGTCGCCGACAGCGCCCGCTTCGATGTGTTTCAGCTCTCCGAGGCGGTGCTCGCGGGCGCGCCCGGGCGGGCGTTGCGGGTGCTCGCCGGACTGCGCGCCGAGGGCACCGAGCCGACGCTCGTGCTGTGGGGGCTGACCCGGGCGCTGCACGATGCGTGGAACACTCTGCAGGCACCCCTTGGGGGCGAGCGGCGCGGCTGGCAGCGGCACAGCGCCGCACTCGGTGAGGCGAGGCGGCGCGCGCCGCGCATGGCCTTCGCCGACCTCACCGCACGCGCTGCGCGAGCCGACCGCATGATCAAGGGGCAGCTGCGGGATGCGGGCGATGCGTGGGATGAGCTGGCGCTGCTCGCCGCGGCGCTCAGCGCGGCCTGAAGACCCATGCAACCCATCGGGCTCTTTGGCGGCACTTTCGATCCGATCCACTGCGGGCATCTGCGCACCGCATTCGAGTTGTGGCAGGAACTGAAGCTCGCCGAAGTGCGCTTCCTGCCCACCGGCGCGCCGCCGCACCGCGAGCAGCTGTACGCGAGCGCGCAGCAGCGGCTGAAAATGGTGCAGGCCGCGGTCGCCGCTCAGCCGCGCTTCGTGGTGGATGACCGCGAGGTACGCCGCTCAGGCATCTCGTACTCGGTGGACACGCTCACCGAGCTGCGCCAGGAGTATCCGCAGCGCTCGCTGTGCCTGCTGCTCGGGATGGATGCGTTCCTCGGCCTGCCGAACTGGCATCGCTGGCGCGAGCTCTTGCCGCTGGCGCACATCGTCGTGGCCCACCGCCCTGGCTGGAAGGCCCCGAGCAAGGGCCCGCTGGGCGAGCTCATGGTCGATCACGGCACGGGCGCGGTGCGCGAGCTGCACGAGCGCCCGGCCGGGTGCGTGTATGTGCACGCCGTCACGCAGCTCGAGATCTCCTCGACCGAGCTGCGCGCGCTGATCATCGCCGGGCGCGATCCGCGCTATCTGGTTCCCGATGCCGTGCGGCAGATCATCCTCGACACGAGGTGCTATGCTGCGCGGCATGGTTCTTAGAGAGCCCGTGGCCGCCCCAGGAGAACTCACTTAAGCACATGACCACCCGTACACGCCTGCGCCCCGCTGCGGAGCGCGCCTCGCCGTTGCAACAAGCCGTAACGACCGCGCTCGATGACATGAAAGCCGTGAACGTCAGGGTGCTGGATGTACGAGGCCTGACCGACATTGCCGATACGATGGTCATCGCCTCGGGCAATTCCGACCGGCACGTGCGCTCGATCGCCGAGCGCGTGGTGGAAAAGGCCAAGCAGGCGGGTTGCCGTCCCCTCGGGACCGAAGGGGCTCGCGACGGGGAGTGGGTGCTGGTGGATCTGCAGGACCTCGTCGTGCACGTGATGCTGCCGCGGGTGCGCGAGTTCTACGGCCTGGAAGGCCTGTGGGAGAGCGACGCCGCAGCGCTGCGGAGCGCCCCCGCGCTCGCCCGCACGAGCGCACGCCGGCGTCGCTCGCCCTAACCCCAAGCCCCCGTCCGTCCCGCCCATGCGTGTGCGCCTGATCGCCGTGGGCTCACGCCCGCCGGGCTGGGTGCGCGAGGCGTGCGAAGATTACATAACGCGGTTAGGCTCGCGCCTCCCGGTCTCGATCATCGAGGTCGAGGCGGGGCCGCGTTCACCGCGCGCCCCGGCGGCGCGGGCGGTGGCGCTCGAGGGGGAGCGGGTGCTCGCCGCCGTGCGCCGGCAGGATTGCCTGGTGGCGCTCGACGAGCGCGGTACGCAGCTCTCGACCCGGGAGTTCGCCGACTGGCTCAAGGCACGCATGCAGGAGGGACAGGATCTGGCGTTCGTGATCGGCGGCCCGGATGGGCTGGCGCCCGAGGTGCTCGCACGCAGCAACCTGCGCTGGTCGCTGTCGCGGCTGACGCTGCCACACCAGCTGGCGCGCCTGCTGCTCGCCGAGCAGCTGTACCGCGCCCACAGCCTGCTCGGCCATCACCCGTATCACCGGGGCTGAGCGTGGCAGCGGCTGCCGCGGTGCTGTGCCTCGCCTCGGTGTCGCCGCGGCGCCGGCAGCTGCTCGCGCAGATCGGCGTCACGTACGTCGTGAGCGCGGCCGACATCGACGAGGCGGTGCATCCGGGTGAGCAGGCCGCGGACTATGTGGTGCGCATGGCGTGCGACAAGGCCCGCGCGGTGCGCGCGCGCGGTACGCAGCTCCCGGTGCTGGCCGCCGATACCACCGTGCTCGTCGACGGGCTCATCTGCGTAAAGCCCCGCGACCGCGCCGAGGGCATAGCCACGCTCGCGCGCCTCTCCGGACGCACGCATCGGGTGCTCACCGCGGTCGCGCTCGCGACTGCCGCGGGCGTCGAGTCGCGCCTCAGCGCGAGCGAGGTGCGGCTGCGCACCGTGACCGCCGCGGAAGTTGCGGCCTACTGGGAAACCGGCGAGCCGCGCGACAAGGCCGGTGGCTATGCGATCCAGGGCCGCGGCGCGCTGTTCATCGAATACCTGAGCGGCAGTTATTCCGGGGTGATGGGGCTGCCGCTGTTCGAGACCGCGCAGCTGCTCGCCGCGGCCGGTGTGCCCTGCTGGCCGCACGCGTAGGAGGCGTGCTTGAGCACCGAGATCCTGGTCAACGTGGCGCCGCGCGAGACACGCGCCGCGATTCTCGACAACGGCGCGGTGCAGGAGATCCACATCGAGCGCAGCAGCCGCCGCGGCCTGGTGAGCAATCTGTACAAGGGGCATGTGTCGCGGGTGTTGCCCGGCATGCAGGCCGCGTTCGTCGAGATCGGCCTCGCGCGCACCGCGTTCCTGCACGCCGCCGACATCGCCCGCGCCGCCGCCGACGACACGGTGGCGAGCGCGGCCGCCGCCGGCCTGCCGCCGGTCGAGGACATCCGGCGCCTGCTGAGTCCCGGGGACGACGTCCTGGTGCAGGTGATCAAGGATCCGATCGGCAGCAAGGGCGCGCGGCTCACGACCTTCATCGCCCTGCCGTCGCGCTATCTGGTATACCTGCCGCGCGGCTTGGGCGTCGGGGTGTCGGCGCGCATCGAAGATGAGGCCGAGCGGGTGCGCCTGAAGAGCGTGCTCTCCGAGCTCGTGAGCAGCGAGGCCGCCGGCGGCTACATCGTGCGCACCGCGGCCCAGGGAGCGAGCGCCGAGAGCCTGCGCGAGGACATGGCGTACCTCGCGCGGCTCTGGGAGCATGTGCGCGCCCGGGCGGCGCAGGCGCAGCCCGGCACGGTGGTGCACGAGGATCTGCCGCTTGCGCTGCGCGTGCTGCGCGATGAGCTCTCGCGCGGCGTGAGCCGCGTGCTGGTCGACTCGGCGCAGGCGCACGCCGCCATGCTGGAGTTCGCCGCCGCATTCGTGCCCGGGGCCGCCCCGGTCATCGAGCTGTACGGCGGTCCGCGCCCGATATTCGACCTGAACGGCATCGAAGAGGAGATCAGCCGGGCGCTCGACCGCAAGGTGCCGCTGAAATCCGGCGGTCACCTGGTGATCGATCAGACCGAGTCGATGACCACCATCGACGTGAACACCGGCGCCTACGTCGGCCATCGCAATCTCGAGGAGACGATCTTCCGCACCAACCTCGAGGCGGCGGTGAGCATTGCGCGCCAGCTGCGGCTGCGCAATCTCGGCGGCATCATCATCATCGACTTCATCGACATGCGCGACGAGCCGCACCGGCGGGCGGTGCTTGCGGCTCTCGAGCGGGCTCTCGCGGGCGATCGCGCCCAGACGCACATCGTGAGCCTCTCGCCGTTGGGACTCGTGGAAATGACGCGCAAGCGCACCCGCGAGAGCCTGGAACATCTGTTGTGTGAGCCATGTCCAAGCTGCGAGGGGCGCGGCTTTGTCAGGACGCCGGAATCGGCCTGCAACGAGATTTTTAGGGAGATTGTGCGACAGAGCCGACAGTTTGCCAGCCGCGAGCTGCTGATACTCGCTCATCAGGACGTCGTGGATCGGCTGCTGGACGACGAGTCCGCCACCTTGGCCGAGCTCGAGGCGCAGGTCGGTCGCCCGATCCGCCTGCAGGTCGAGGCGCTCTACGGCGTTGATCAGTACGACGTCGTACTCGTCTAAGGCTGGGGCATGAATTTCACGCGCGTGACGCTCATGGCGGCGGGCGGCGCCGTCACCCTCGCGGCGGTGGCGCTGTTCGCCTACGCGCTCGCCCGCGCGCGCGTGCCGCAGCACCGCGCGGCGCTCGAAGACCTGGTGCGCGTGGAGACCGGCCTCGACGTGCGCTTCAGCGAGCTCGGACTGCGCTGGGGATGGTACGGGCCGGAGGCGGTGTTCCGCGGCGTCGAGCTGGGTGAGCCCGGGCAAGGCGGCGTGCTGCTGCGCGCACCTGAGCTGGTGGTGGGCTTCGATCTGTGGCGCATGCTGCGCAGCGGACAGCTGCAGGCCGGGCGCATTACGCTCGTTGATCCTGACATCGACCTGGTGCGAGCCGCGCAGATCGCACGCCTGCCGAGCGCGGCCCACGCGCCGGCCCCGGCCCGCGAGTCGCCCCTCACGATGGGCGCGCGCATTCTGGCGCACTGGCGCGGCACCCGCATCGACCTCGAAGGCGGCACGCTGCGCTCACCCGCTGCCGGGGGCGCGGCCGCACCGCTCACGGTTGCCATCCGGCGCATTGCGCTGCGGCGTTCGGGTCCCGAGTGGACCGCGGACGCGCAGCTGCGGCTGCCCGCGAGCCTCGGCGACACGGCGCACCTGGTGCTCTCGTTCAAGGGTGCGCCCGGGCGCCCCGCGGACCTGAGCGGCTCGCTGCAAGTCTCGGGCGAGCGGCTGGAGTTTGCGGGCTGGCGCGCGGCGCTGCCGTGGGCGTCGGGCGCTGTCTGGCTGCCGCGTGCCGGCAGCGGCAACGTTTCGTTGCAGGCGCAGTTCGCACCGGGCCGCCTGCTGCAGGCCGGCGGTGCCGTGCAGGCCGAGGCGCTGCAGTGGCCCGGCATCGGCGCCGACGGCGCCGGCGCCGGGCTCGATCGGTTGCGCGCCGCCTGGCGCCTGACGCGCAGCGGCACGGGCTGGCACCTCGCGGTGGACCGGCTCGGGCTCGGCGGCGCCGGCACCCCTCCCGCTACCCTCACGATCGACGCTGCCGACGATGCCACGTGGCTACGCGGCCGGATGCAGCGCGCGCCGGTCGCGGCGCTCACCGCGCTCGCACGCGGCTTCGCACCCGCGCTGCACCTCCCGGGGCTGGAGCTCGGGGGGCAGGCCCGCGAGGTGAGCTTCGACTGGAATGCGCAGCGCCCACCCGGGTCGCGGCTGCGCACGCGGTGCCAGCTCGACGGCCTGACCCTCGCCGACGCGCGCGGCGCGGCGCTGCTCGCCGGACTCACGGCGCGCGTAACCGGCGAGGGGCGCCGCTTCGACGCGGCGCTGCGCGCGGATGACGCACGCCTGACACTCGCGCAGCAGCCGGGCTTTGCGCTCACCGGGCTCGAGGTGAGCGCGCGCCTCACGCTCGACGACGGCGGCCGCGGCTGGCGGGTCAGCACGCGCGATCTTGAGATTCGCCACCAGGATGCGCGCCTCGGGTTCAGCGGCACGCTGACCGGGGAGACTTCCGGTGCGCATCCCTGGATCGACGCCCTCGTGACCTTGAACGGCGCGGACGTGGCTCTGGTGCAGAAGCTCCTGGGCGCACCCGCACTGCGCTCGCTCGGCGCCGCCGCCGGACAATTTACCGCCGGGCACATCGACGCAGCGCAACTGCGGGCGCGCGGCCCGCTCGATGAGCCGCTGCCCTGGAGCGCGCCCGGCGCGCGGCTGCGCGGCTCGCTCAAGCTGCACGCCGCCAGCCTTTCGGCCGCGGGGGACTGGCCCGACGTGCACGATCTCAATGCGCGCCTCGAGTGGCGCGATGCGCGCGTGCACGCGCTCATCGACAGCGCCGCGGCGGGGAGCTTCCAGCTCGGTCCGGCCACGGGCGAGTGGGACGCCCGCGAGGCACGCCTGGTGCGGCTCTCCGGTCGCCTCACCGGCAACGCCCAGGAGGCGCTCGCGTGGCTGCGCGATCATCCACAGCTGCAGCGCTACGCGCCGGGGGTACTGAACATCGACCTGCGCGGGGAGACGCTCCTCGACTTCAACGTGCGCCGGACGCCGGTGCGGCTCGCGAGCGCGGCGGCGCGCGCCACGACGCGCATCACGGCGGTGCTGGACGGCATGCGGCTGCGGCCGGTGGCGGGCCTGCCGGCGATCGGCGCGCTGCGCGGCACGCTCGCCTTTGCCGGCGGGCACCTGCAACGCTCCACTGTGACGGGGACCTGGCTGGGCGGCCCGATCACCTTGAGCGTGGGCGAGCGCCGCGGGCACGGCGCCACCGCGCTCGCCATCAACGGGCACGGGCTCCTGAACGTGCGCGCGGCGCTGCTCGCCGCCACGGGAGTCACGGGCGGGGACGGCCTGGTGCACGGCGATGCCGAATGGAGCGCGGAGCTGCGCCTGCTGCAGGCAGCGAACGGACGGCTCGCGAGCTGGAGCGCGCGGGCCGACTCGAACCTGGTCGGCGTCACGAGCGGCCTGCCGGAGCCCTTCGCCAAGACCGCGGCCGCGGCGCTCGCGCTGCGCCTGGAGCTCGCGGGGAGCGAGGATCTCGGGCAGTTGCGCCTCAGCCTCGGGGAGCGGCTGCGGGGACTTGCGGCCGTGAAGCGCCGCGGAGAGCTGTGGCAGATCGAGCGCGGGGCGGTGAGCTTCGGCGCGCCCGCACCCGTGCTGCCCGCGGAACCGGAGGTGCTGGTGCAGGGCACCGTGAGCCGGCTCGACCTGCCGGGCTACGCGCTCCTGTGGCGCCAGCTGACGCACAACGCCGCCTGGCCGGCACTGCAGGCGCGGTTGCAGGCGACCGAGCTGTTCGCCGGCGGGCGCAGCTATCCGGACGTGACCGTGCTGGCGGACTCGAATCAGGGCGTGGACCGGCTGCGGCTCGAGTCCGCGGACCTCGCAGGCGAAGTGCGCTGGCCGGGGAGCGCGGACGGGCACCCCGCGAGCGCGCACCTTGCCCGGCTCAACGTGCCGGCTCTCACTGACCCCGCCGCCGGCGCCGGCCTCATCGCGGCGCTCGGTCCGACCGCACAGCTGTCCATCGACGACCTGCAGTGGCAGGGGCGCTCCCTCGGCGCATTCACGGCCACCGTGCTGACGCACGCCGCTGCGCTGGACGTCACCGAAGCGCATCTGGCCGGGACCAGCGCCGAGGCGGGCGGCACCGTGCACTGCCAGCATGAGCTGTGCCACGCAGAATTCAGCCTCGACAGCCACGATGCCTCGGCTACCCTCGCGAGTCTGGGCTTCCGGGGGGACTTGGGCGCGGCTCGCGGGCATGCGACCGGCGATCTGCAGTGGGCTTCCCAGGCCGACGGCGCGGCGCTTGCAACCGCCGAGGGACGCCTGCATATAGAGCTGGACGACGGGGTTGCCCGCAGCACCGCAGTGCCCGGAGGGCGCACGGCAGGCACGCCGCTGGGCCTGCTCGCCGTGCCGGCGCTGCTCGCGGGGATGGGTTCCCCGCCGCTGCGCTTCTCGCGCCTGACGGCGGATTTCGCCGTGCACGACGGGCAGGCCGCGACCTCCGACCTGCATGTGGACGGCGACGCCGAGATCCTGATGCGCGGGCGGATTGGACTCGCGGCACAGGACTACGATGCCCAGGTGTGGGTTCTGAAGGGCGAGCAGCGTCTGCCGGCCGCGGTGCGTGCCTTCGGGCCGACCCCGAAGATGGCCGCCCTGTGGCTGTCGCTGCGGGAACTGTTCGCCGGGGCAGGCGCGGGCCGCGAGCACGTGGCGCTGCGCTTGCGCGGCACGTGGAATGCCCCCATCGTGACGGCCGGGGACTAGCAGCGATGAATTCATGAAGGTTGCCGCGATACAGATGACCTCGGGGCCGGACGTCACGGCCAATCTCGCGCAGGCGGGCGCGCTCCTCGGGGAGGCGGCCCAGCGCGGCGCGCGGCTGGCGGCGCTGCCGGAGAACTTCTGCTTCATGGGGCTCGAGGACGCCGACAAGCGCGCCGTCGCGGAAGCCGATGGCAGCGGCCCGGTGCAGGAGTTTCTCGGCGAGGCCGCGCGGCGGCTGCGCCTGTGGATCGTGGCGGGCACCATTGCGTTGCGCGCCGGGGCCGACGGCCGGGTCGCCGCGGCCTCGCTGGTGTACGACTGCGACGGCCGGTGCGTGGCGCGCTACGACAAGATCCACCTGTTCGATGTCGACATTCCCGGGCGCGCCGAGAGCTATCGGGAGTCCGCGCACGTCGCCCCGGGAGCAACTCCCGCGGTGCTCGATACGCCGGTGGGACGGCTGGGGCTGTCGGTGTGTTATGACGTGAGGTTTCCCGAGTTGTATCGACACCTGAGCGCGCGGGGCGCGCAGCTGCTGGCGGTACCCGCGGCGTTCACCGCACCCACCGGCCGGGCGCATTGGGAGACCCTGCTGCGGGCGCGCGCCATCGAGAACCTGTGCTACGTCATCGCGCCGGCGCAGTCGGGTTTTCATCCGAGCGGACGCGAGACCTACGGCGACAGCATGATCGTCGACTACTGGGGCCGCATCCTGCAGCGCGTGCCGCGCGGCCGCGGCTGCGCCGTGGCCGAGGTGGATCTGGCGCGCCAGAGCGGCGTGCGCGACAGCTTCCCGGCGCTGCGGCACCGCATGCTGGCGACGGAGACCGAGCGATGAGCGAGCCCGCATCCCCCGATGCACTCAGCATGGCGCGCGAGCTGATCCTGCGACCCGGCGGGCTCGACGACCGGCGCCTCGACCGGGTGTTCGGCGAGGTGCTGACGCATTCGGTGGACTTCGCCGACCTGTACTTCCAGCTCTCGCACCAGGAGTCCTGGTCGCTCGAGGACGGCATCGTCAAGGACGGCAGCGCCAGCATCGAGCAGGGCGTGGGCGTGCGGGCGCTCGCCGGCGAGAAAACCGGCTTCGCCTACTCGGACGAGATCGTGCTGCCGGCGCTTCAGGAAGCGTCGCGCGCCGCGCGCGCCATCGCCGTGCAGGGCGGGGAGCGCCGCGTCAGCGCGTGGCACGCGCGCAGCGGGCATCAGCTGTACCTTCCCGCAGATCCGGCGACCTCGCTGGCCACCGCCGACAAGGTCGCCTGGCTGGAGCGCGTCGATCGCGAGGCGCGGCGCCTGGATCGGCGCATCGTGCACGTGAGCGCGAGCCTCATCGCGGTGCACGAGGTGGTGCTCATCGCCACCAGCGAGGGCGAGCTGGCCGCGGACTTGCGGCCGCTGGTGCGTTGCAACGTCTCGGTGCTGGTGGAACAGGACGGCCGGCGCGAGCAGGGCTATGCCGGGGCGGGCGGCCGCTACTCGCTCGCCGAGCTGGTCGCGGGCGAGCGGCCGCTCATCCTCGCCCGTGAGGCGGTGCGCCAGGCGCTGGTGAATCTCGAGGCGGTACCCGCGCCCGCCGGCGCCATGACCGTGGTGCTCGGTCCGGGCTGGCCCGGGATCCTGCTGCACGAGGCGATCGGGCACGGCCTCGAGGGGGATTTCAACCGCAAGGGAACCTCCGCGTTCGCCAACCGCATCGGCGAGCGGGTGGCGGCGCCCGAGTGCACGGTGGTGGACGACGGCACGCTCAGCGCACGCCGTGGCTCGCTCAACATCGACGACGAGGGCACGCCGACCCAGTGCACGACGCTGATCGAGAACGGCGTGCTGCGCGGTTACCTGCAGGACCGGCTCAACGCGCGCCTCATGGGCATGCGCCCCACCGGCAACGGGCGCCGCGAGTCGTTCGCGCACACCACCCTGCCG
>JBOIAH010000007.1:0-1116 GCA_050739055.1 Steroidobacteraceae bacterium
TGCTCACTCTCCGGCGGCGGCCAGCCCGGCGAGGCTGGCGGCGCCGCTCCAGGCGTCTTCCAGTTCCAGGGTCAGTCCGGTGAAGTTGGCGGCGGTGAGTTGCGATTCCACGCGCGCGATGCGCCGGCGGCGTTCCTCTTCAGGGTACGACCACAGACTCTCCTCGGGGCCGAGGGACTTCTCCAGGCTCAACGCGACGCTGAACGACAGTTGCGGATAGCGTCCGAGCAGGGGCCGCGCGATCGCCACCGCACGCTCGGGGTTGGCAACGTAAACCATGAGGGTGGGCGAAACGCGCAGCTTGCGCAGCACCTCCGCGAAGCTGGCATTCCCCAGCTGCGCGTCCAGATCGCGCGGATGAATGCTGAGCGCGACGGGCCAGGGACTTGCCGCGCTCGCCGCGGCCAGCGTCTGCGCCAGCGAGCCGAGCAACGCCGTGCGCCGCTCGGCGTCGTCGTCGAGCTGCTCCGGTTCCAGGTCCAGGTGCAGTCCGTCGAACGGTACGGAGCGCAGGCCCCTGATGATGGCGAGCAGCGTGCCGCGCTGCGCCGGCAGGATCCACTCAGGGTCTCCGAGCAGCAGCTCGACCCGAAACCCGTGCTCCTGAGTGCTGCGCACGGCACGCACCAGCGGCAAAGGCTGCGCGAGCGCGCGGCGCATCTGCGCGGCGTCGAGGGATATCAGCAATCGGCCGACTCCCGCAGAGTGCATTTCGGCAAATTCGCGCGCGCCCGGCCCGCTGGCCGCGTTCGCGAGCCACGCGGCGGAGTGCCACAGATACAGGGCCCGCGTGGTGCGCACGGCGTCCGCCGGCCGCACGGCGTCGGGATCCGCCCCCCGAGCATCGCCGGCGCGCAGGCTCGCGGCCGGCACCACCGTGGCCGCCTCCCCCGCCGGTGTGCTCCCGGGCTGCATGCGCTGCTGCGAGGTGGCATCGCCCGCAGTGGTGCGACAGGCGCTGTTCTCGAAGCGGGCCCAGCCGGCGTACCAGTACACCAGAGCCTGGTCCGATGCCACGAGTTCCTTGGCTGCGTTGTAGCGCTGCAGACGCGCCCGCTGCAGCTGCTCGGCGGTGTCGCCGTCGAGCCCCGCGGCGCGCAGGCTCCGCTCCTCCAC
>JBOIAH010000008.1:0-2493 GCA_050739055.1 Steroidobacteraceae bacterium
TTCGTGGTGTTCGTGCGCAGCGAGCGGCGACCGTGAACCTCAGCAGGCGCGGCAAATGGCTGACGGCAATCGCGGGGCTCATCGCCGGCTACGTGATATTCGGTCCCAGGGACCCGGATCCGGTCGAGCCGGCGCGCCGCGCCGCGCCGGCACCGGTGCACACCCGGAATGCGACGTCCGTCTCCTCGGTCCCGGTGGCGCGTTCGCTGCTGTCGCTCGCGCACCGCGTGGTGGAGCAGACGACCTCCGGCTCGCTGTTCGCCGTGCACTCCTGGTACGTGGCGCCCCCGCCGCCGCCGCCCGCCGTGGTGTCGAGTGCTCCGGTGGCCCCGAGCGCGCCGAGCGCGCCGCCGCTTCCCTTTCGGTTCATCGGCCGCTACAAGCCCGACGGGCAGGCGGCGGTGTTCTTCCTGACGAGCGGCGACCGGGTGTACGACGTGCACGTGGGCGACACGCTGGACAATACCTACAGCATCGACAGCTTCACCAATGGTGAGCTGATGCTCACCTACAAGCCTCTCAATATAAAACAACAACTAGTCGTAGGGGTCACGCCGTGAAGAATATCCAGCGCCAGGCGTCCGGCGCGTTGCTCATCCTGATTCTCATCACCGGGTGCGCCGCCGACAAGCTGCACCGCGAGGGTCTGGCGGCCATCGAGCGCGGGGATTACGAGAGCGGCGTAACCGACTTGAGACAAGCCGTGGTACGCGATCCCGGCAACATGGCTTACCGGCTCGACCTCGAGGCGCGCAGCGAGTCGTCGGTGCAGACCCTCATTGCCCAGGGCGATGCGGCGCGGCGTGCAGGCCAGCTCGAGGGCGCTGCCGCACTGTACCGGCGAGTGCTGAGCATCGACGCGAATAGCGACCGGGCGCGGCACGGACTGGAGGGGATCGAGGGCGACAAGCGTCACGGGACGGTCCTGGAGGCCGCGCGTAAGGACTTCGAGCGCAAGGACTACGACGCCGCCGAGGCGAAGCTACGCGGGATCCTCAACGAGGATCCGGGCTACGTGCCCGCCCAGGAGCTCGCCGCCCGCATCAATGTCGCGCGCGGTCCGATCACGGTGGCGCCGCGCCTGCAGACGCGCGAGAACCGCAAAGTGACGCTGCAGCTGCGCGATGCACCGACCAAGATGGTCTTCGAGGTGCTGCAGCGCGAGACCGGCATCAACTTCATTCTGGATAAGGACGTCAAGAGCGACAGCAAGACCAGCATTTTCGTGCAGGACGTGCCGGTCGAGGAAGCCATCGATCTGGTACTCGACCAGAACCAGCTTGCGCGGCAGATCCTGGCCGACAACATGGTGCTCATCTACCCCAACATCGCGGCCAAGCAGAAGGAGTACGAGCAGCAGATCGTGCACACCTTTTATCTGACCAACGCCGCTCCCAAGGACGTGGAGAGTCTGTTGAAGACGGTCCTCGGGGCAAAGACCCTGTACATCGACGAGCGCTCCAACGTCGTCGTGATGCGCGACACGCCCGATGCGGTGGGCATGGCGGAAAAGCTCGTCGCCTCGGTCGACGTGGCGGAGCCGGAAGTGATGCTGGAGCTGGAGGTGCTGGAGATCTCACGCAGCCGCATCCAGGATCTCGGCATCCAGTATCCGGGCAGTGCGACCCTCACTCCGCTCGCCACCGCAAGCGCCGCACCAAGCGGCGGCCTGGTGCTCTCGGATCTGAACCATCAGAACTCCAATACCATCGGGATCAGCGCGCTCAGCGTCACCCTGAACGCGATGAAACAGGCCGGGCTGGTCAATACCCTGGCAAGCCCGCGTATCCGCGCGCGCAACAAGGAGAAGGCCAAGATCCTCATCGGCAGCCGCGAGCCGGTCATCACCAACAGCGTCACCCCGACTGCCGCCGGCACCCCGGTGGTGACGGGGAGCGTGCAGTACCTCGATGTCGGCCTCACTCTGGAAGTGCAGCCCACCGTGTACCTCGACAGCGACGTGGCGATCAAGATCAGCCTCGAGGTGAGCTCGATCCTCAAGCAGGTCACGACGGCCTCGGGCACCATCGCCTACGAGATCGGCACACGCAACGCCAACACGCTGCTGCAGCTCAAGGACGGGGAGACGCAAATCCTCGCCGGGCTGATCCAGGATACCGACACGCGCACCGCCAACAGCATTCCGCTGCTGGGTGACATTCCGATTCTTTCGCACCTGTTCGGCACCAACCACACCGACCGGGAGAAAGATGAGATCGTGCTGTCGATCACCCCGCACATCATTCGCATGCAGCCGCGGCCGGCCGGCGACACGACCGAGTTCTGGTACGGAACCGAGACCCGCACCCGCTCGGTGCCCTACGGCGCTTCGAGCTCCGAGGGGCCGCGGGCCGGCCCGCCTGCGGCGAGTCCCACACCGCCGACCGCAGCGGTGCTCACGGTTCCGGGCGCCGCCGGGAATCCAGCGGCCCTGCAGGGCGGCGGCGCGACCGCCGGCGCGCCGACCACGGCGACCGCGCGCGCCGCCGCGGA
>JBOIAH010000009.1:0-2829 GCA_050739055.1 Steroidobacteraceae bacterium
GTATCGACGGTGCTGTCGGGCAACGCATCCCCCGCCGCCGTGACGAACTGCGCCACCGGATTGTGGTTGTGGTGCTCGTTGAATGCGTAGGTGGCGTCGACCCTGACACCCTGGAAGTGGGTGTTGAGGATGAAGTTCACCACGCCGCCCACGGCGTCCGCACCGTACACCGCCGAGGCGCCGCCGGTGAGGATGTCGACCCGCTCGATCAGAGCGGCGGGAACCTCATTAATGTCGGAGAAGTTGCGGCCGTCCCCGAGGCCCGGGCCGAGCCGGCGGCCGTTGACGAGGACCAGCGTGCGCTGCGGGCCCAGGCCGCGCAGGTCGACCGTGGCCGTGCCGTCCGCGCCGTTGGAAACGGTGGAGTTCTGGCCGGCAAACACCATCGGCAGGTTGTCGAGCACGTCCTCGACGCGCGTCAGACCCGTTGCCTGGATGTCGGTTGCCGAGACCGTGGTGATCGGGCTGATCGACTGCTCATTCGGTGTTCGCAGGCGTGATCCGGTGACGACCACCTCTGCGAGGGGCGCCGGGGCGTTTGCCTGGGCCGGGGCGGTCTGCGCGTGAAGCGTCGAGACGCCGGCCGATGCCGTCAGCGTCGCAAGCGCGAAACGCACAGCCTGTTGCAAGCTGCGACTGTTCGACATGTTTTCTCCCCTAACTGAAATGCGAATTCAAGTTATCCCGGCGACCGGTGCCGACCCATAGTCGGTCTGTTCCGCGGGGTCGCCTCCTGGGACCGGGGCGCATTACAGCACGGTGACCCAGTGTTGCCAAGCAGCGGCGGGCCACTTGTGGCAGATTAGCAACATCGCTCTGCGGAGCGGAAAGGCCCGAGCAGCCCTTAGCCGGCGGGCCCGGATCAGGTCAGGTGAACCAGCAGTTTGCGGCGATGCTGATGCGCACGTCGCGGCCGTAGAACGGAGTGACCTCATGGAAGACGAAAGACGGGAAGACGACGACCTGACCTTCCTCGAGACGCATTTCACGGGCCCGGAGCGCAAATGCCGGACGCAGCCGCCGGTTGGCGGCATCAAGGTAGGCGTCCGCGCCGGAGCGGGTGTCCATGAACCGCAGGATGCCGCTCTCGGGCCGCCCGGCCAGGCGCTCGCCGGCGCGCACGCAGTACACGGCGGACCAGGACGCCAGCGGGTGGTTGTGAGCGACAAAGGAACCTGCGTAGCGCGTCACGTGGTACCAGGTGTGATTGTGCATCTGCAGCCGCGCGAGCTCCTCGGGCGGCACGTCCGAGGTCTCAACGACCGTCTGCACGACGCAGTCGAGCACGAAGGAGCGCAGCTCCTGCACGCAGCTCTCCGGCCAGAGAAACAGGTTGAAGCGGCTTTCGAACATCTCCTGCTGGGGAACGTGGCTGGGCGTGGGGTTGCGGTACTCGTCGGTCTCCCGGGCGAGGAACAGCGCCTCGAGCTCCCGGTTCAGCCGCGCGCAGCCCCCCAGGCGCGCTTCCCCGAACGGCACGGCGAACCCGGAAGTCACCCGTATCGGCGTGCTCACCATGGCGGCATGGCCGCCTGTCCGCCGTGCGCGAATCGTGCCCGCGCCGTGATCAGCACGAGATCGGCCTCGGTGCGGTTCAGAGCGATTTCGTGGAGGACCGCGGCGGGGAATACCACCATCCAGCCGGGAACGGGCCGCCAGGTGTGGTGTGCGGCGCTGAACGGCGGCCGCAGGCGCCAGTTGGCGGCATCCATGAACATCGTTGCCTGGCGGAGCGCGTACAGGCGCAGGACACCGCTGTCCGCCCGGACCGGCGCCGGGGGAGGGGCCGCGACACAGTAGATGGCGTACCAGGAGGCCAGGGGCACATTTGCCGCGGGCAGGCAGCCGTCAGGACGCACGATCACGAAGCGGGCACGCACCTGGACACCCAGCGCGTCGAACTCGGCTTCCGAGTAGAGATTCGCGGCCATGACCGCAGTGCACAGCCCCGCCAGCATCTCGCCCCTGAGACCCGCCACGGCGTCGTCCTGCCAGTCGAAGAGGACCTCGCGGCTGCGGTAGCAGAGCGGATCCCGCGGGGCGTCGGGGTCCCGGTGCGCCTCCGTCGCCCGCTCCGCGAGCAGCGCTGCCAGCGCGCCGTTGAGCGCGCTGGCCCCGGCGAGCTGCACCCCGGCGAAGGGAACCGCGAAAATCGGCACCACAGTGGAGGCGGGCGCATTCATCGCTGTCATGGTTACAGGGAGAGCTTCTACGGCTGTGCGAGGTAGGCGGCCAGCGGCGCCAGCTCGCGCCGGTAGTTACGCGAGCGACCCGAGGAGCCCCGATACAGCGGCTCGCGCACCTGCCAGGTGCTCGCGGTCTTGACCACGCGCGCGCCCGCGCGCGGCGCAGGCGCGAGGCAGGCCGTGTCCCACTCGAGGTTGCAGAACGCGAGCAGTCTGTGCAACGCCGGGCTCGGATCAGACACCAACGTATCGTAGTTGAACTCCAGCAGATCATCACCGTACAGATGCTGCCAGTGCGCCATCAATCGGCGGTACTGCTTGAAATAATGACCTGTGTCGAGCAGGTCGAGCGCGTAGCTCGTCCCCTGATCGAGGTGCAGGAAGAAGATCGACAGGCAGGTGTCGAGCGGATCACGCGTGGTGTGAACAATCCGCGCATCCGGAAACAGGCGCTTGATCAGCCCGATGTACCGGAAGTTCTCGAGGCGCTTGTCGGTTACGCAGGTGGCGCCGGGAAACAGCTGTGCGAGTCCCTCCAGGTACTGCGCGGCCAGTGCTGCGAGCCGCGCTTCGCCGGCCGAGGCGAGCGCGGCGGGAAACGGTGCGAGCTGCGACTGCACCAGGTGAGGCAGCAGCGCGAGCT
>JBOIAH010000010.1:0-7449 GCA_050739055.1 Steroidobacteraceae bacterium
CACGCATCCTTTTTCGCCGGCCGCTCGATGAGCACGCGCTGGCGCGTGCCGACCATGGATTCGCTGATGGCGTGCGCCTGGGACTCGAGCTGCGCCTGCAGGCGTGCGAGCCGCTGCTGCTTCTCCTCGTGCGGCACCTCGTCGGGGAGTGACGCGGCCGGGGTGCCGGGCCGGCGGCTGTAGAGGAAGCTGAACGACTGGTCGAAGCCCACCTCGCGCGCGAGCGTCAGCGTCGCCGCGAAGTCGCGCTCGCTCTCGCCGGGGAAGCCGACGATGAAGTCGGACGAGATCGAGATGCCCGGCCGCACCGCGCGCAGGCGTCGCACCTTGTCCTTGAATTCGAGCGTGGTGTAGCCGCGCTTCATGAGCGCGAGCACCCGGTCCGAGCCGCTCTGCACCGGCAGGTGCAGGTGGTCGGCCAGCTGCGGCACGTTGGCGAACGCCTCGATCAGGCTGTCGCTGAACTCGAGCGGATGGGAGGTGGTGAAGCGGATGCGCTCGATGCCCGGCACGCGCGCGACGTGATGAATGAGGGTCGCGAGGTCCACCTGCGCCCCGTCGCCCATGGGGCCCGCGTAGGCGTTGACGTTCTGCCCGAGCAGCGTGACCTCGGCGACGCCCTGCGCGGCAAGCGCGCGCACTTCCGCGAGCACCGAGTCGAAGGCGCGGCTCACCTCCTCGCCGCGCGTGTACGGCACGATGCAGAAGCTGCAATACTTGCTGCAGCCCTCCATGATGGAAACGAAGGCGCGCGCCCCTTCGGCGCGCGGCGCGGGCAGATGATCGAACTTCTCGATCTCCGGGAAACTCACGTCGACGACCGGGCGGCCGGTGCGGCGCAGCTCCTCGATCATCTGCGGCAGGCGGTGCAGGGTCTGCGGACCAAACACGAGATCGACGAACGGCGCGCGCTCGGTGATGCCGGCTCCCTCCTGGCTCGCGACGCAGCCGCCCACGCCGATGATCAGCTCCGGCCGGCGCGCCTTCAGGCGCCGCCACTTCCCGAGCAGCGAGAACACCTTCTCCTGCGCCTTCTCGCGCACCGAGCAGGTGTTCATGAGCAGCACGTCCGCCTCGCGCGGATCGTCCGTGGCCGTGAGCTCCCCGCCGGCGTGCAGCACGTCCGCCATGCGGGCGGAGTCGTACTCATTCATCTGGCAGCCGAAGGTCTTGATGAAGTAGCGGCGGGGCATAAAACTGAAGCTGAAATTCTACGGCCTTAGTCCCGAGGCCGCACGGCTTAGACCGTCTCGCGCACGTGGCCCGGCGGGTGCCTTGATCGCCGGGGTGTCCCGGACGTTGCCTGGCTCGCTCATAATCAGTACATTAGTAGCACTCTATTGATACTAATGTACTGATTATGATCCAGTCCCCTCAATCACTCGGATTCAGCCCGGAAGCTCAGGTCCGAGACCGGAGCCAGATGGCTTTCCTGTCCTCACTGATGCGTCTGGGCGCCGACCGCTACATCCTCAAAGGTGGCATGGCCATGCGCGCCCTCTATGGCAGTGCTCGGCTAACCAAAGACGTCGACTTCGACTGCGACGACTCCGTCTCCGACCGGTCACTGGCGACACGGATTCCGAACGCCCTCGAGCAGGCCGCGCGCTCCACCGGCATTGTCGAACAAAAAATTGATCGGACCAAGTCCGGTGAGCGCGCAAGCCGATGGCGTCTCGTCGGGCGCACGCGAGATAGCATTGCCGTCACCTGGGAAGTTGAACTTTCAAGGAGGGGTGTCCCCGATGCGCGCTATGTCGAGACGCGTTCCATCCAGCCTCCATACGAGTACACCATCGCGCCGTTCGTCGCCCGTGTCTACAGTGAAACAGCCTTGGCCGCAGGCAAGGTCAACGCGTTGCTGAGCACCAATCGCAGCGTTCCGCGCGATGTCTACGATCTGGCCGATCTGGTGCGACGCGGCGCATCGCCAGTTGCACTGTGGATCGAACATCTCTCGCGCGAGAACCTCGAGCGCAAGCGCGACGCTGTCCTGCCCAAGGTGACACTCATTGATTTTACCCTGGCCAACGCGGAGCTCCTGCCTTACCTGGCCCGGGACATTCGCGCCACCATCGACGAGAAAAGATGGGGTGATATGCAGCTCGAAGTCGCCGCCGGGGTCGGTCGCTGGTTTGAGGACGCCATCCCCAAGGCGAGAACCGCGAAGGAAATGAATCGTGACTCGGACGCCGACTACGATCTTGCTGGGCGCTGAAGCGCCTCGCGTCATGACGGTGCCCATGATCGCTGCCGCATTCGCGGATCGGCGCAAGAAGGCTGCGCGCAACACGATCTTCAAGTGGATCCGCGATCAGACCCGGTCCGGGGTCCTGAGACCCGTTACGCGAGGGCTCTATTTGAATCAGCTCGCTCGCCCTCAGCCCAGCGCAGCGGAAGCGGCCAGCTTCATTCGCTCCGGTGCAATCGTGAGTCTGCAGACGGTCCTCGGCGACGCTGGGATCACGAACAGCTACTCGGACATCGTCACCTCAGTGCTCCCCGTCCGGGGCGGCGTCGCGCAATCAAGCCGGTCTGTCGTCGCAAACGGCCTCGAGTATCGCTTTCATGTGATGCCCGCCCGGCTGCAGGACGACGAGGCGGGGGCGGTCGAAGATCGGATGGACCTCAATGTCCTGTATCCGCGAGCTTCGCCCGAGAAGGCGCTGCTGGATTGGATCTACCTCGGCGCTTCCCCTCGCACGAAACTCGCGCCACCTCCCCTCGACATCGACCTTGAATGTCTCGACACGCGGCGGATAAAACGACTTGCTGATCGGATGAAGCTATCCAATCAGTTCCATGAATATCTCGAGCGAAAGCGGAGGTACGATCGGGACCCAAGCGTTCGCGCAAATGCCCTTGTCAACAACCAATGACTACGGCGGAATCGAACCACTGACACGCGCATTTTCAGGCGCCCGGGCGGGCGGCCTGAATCGCCTAGAACGGAATGTCGTCGTCGAATTCCTCGCCCGTGCCGCGCCCGGATCCGCTACCTGCGGACTCCTCCGCCGCTGGCGGCCCAGCGCCGCTGCCGCCGGCGCGGCTGCCTTCCGCGGCGCCGCCGGAAGCTGCACCGCTGCCGGCCATACCGCCACCGCCGGCCGCACCGCCGCCGCCCCGGCCGCCGAGCATCTGCAGATCGTTGCCTACGATCTCGGTTGAATAGCGGTCGTTGCCCTGTTTGTCCTGCCACTTGCGGGTGCGCAGGCTCCCCTCGATGTAGACCTGCGCGCCCTTGCGCAGGTACTCCCCGGCGACCTCCGCCAGGCGTCCGAAGAGCGCGACGCGGTGCCACTCGGTGCGCTCCTGCTGCTCCCCGGTCTGCTTGTCGCGCCAGCTCTCGCTGGTCGCCACGCGCAGGTTCGCCACGGTGGTGCCGGAGGGCATGGCACGGGTTTCGGGGTCGGCACCGAGGTTACCGATGATTATCACTTTGTTGATTCCACGCGCCATGGTGAGGTCCCCGCCGATTTGGGCCTCATTCTAAAGGAGCGGCGCGTGCCGCGCGAACCCCAAATCCGCTCGCTATCCACGGGTTTGGGTCTGAGTGCCGCCGGCGCGTAGAATTTCCGGTTCAATGCAGCACATTCGCGTGCGCGGCGCGCGCACCCACAACCTCAAGGGCATCAACCTCGACCTGCCGCGGGAGCGGCTGATCGTGGTGACCGGGCTGTCGGGCTCGGGCAAGTCCTCGCTCACCTTCGACACGCTCTACGCGGAAGGCCAGCGCCGCTATGTCGAGTCGCTGTCGGCCTACGCGCGCCAGTTCCTCTCGACGATGGACAAGCCCGACGTGGACAGCATCGAGGGCCTGTCGCCGGCGATCGCGATCGAGCAGAAGGCGAGCTCGCACAACCCGCGCTCCACCGTCGGCACGGTCACGGAGATCTACGACTACCTGCGCCTGCTGTATGCGCGCGCCGGCACGCCGCGTTGCCCCGACCACGGGATCGATCTCACCGCGCAGACGGTGAGCCAGATGGTCGACCAGGTGCTCAGGCTCCCGGAGGGCCTCGCGGTGGCGCTGCTCGCCCCGGTGATCGCGCAGCGCAAGGGCGAGCACCGGGAGCTGCTGGAGGATCTGGGCGCCCAGGGCTTCGTGCGGGTGCGCATCGACGGGCGCATCCACGAGCTCGAGGCCCTGCCGGAACTCGACGCCAGGAAAAAGCACTCCATCGAGGCGGTGGTCGATCGCATGCGGGTGCGCGCGGATGCGGCGCAGCGCCTGGCGGAATCGTTCGAGACGGCGCTGCGCCTCTCGGGGGGGCTGGCGCACTTGATGTTTCTCGATGAGCCGGCCCGCGAGGCGCTCACCTTCTCCAGCCGCCACGCCTGCCCGGTGTGCGGCTACAGCGTGCCGCCGCTTTCACCTGCGCTGTTCTCCTTCAACAACCCCTCGGGCGCCTGTCCGAGCTGTGACGGCCTCGGGGTTCAGGAGTTCTTCGATCCGCAGCGCGTGGTGCTGCATCCGCACCTGTCGCTCGCGGGCGGCGCCGTGCGCGGCTGGGACCGCCGCAACGATCATTACTTTCACCTGATCCAGTCGTTAGCCAAGCACTACGGCTTCGACATCGAGACGCCGTGGACCGAGCTGCCCGAGCAGGTGCGGCAAGTGCTGCTCAACGGCAGCGGCGCTGAGCTGATCGAGTTCAGCTACCGCGAAGAGGCGGGGCGGCGCGCCCGCAAGCGCCATGCCTTCGAGGGCATCCTGCCGAACCTGACGCGGCGCTACCGCGAGACCGAGTCGCCGATGGTGCGCGAGGAGCTGGCGCGGTACCTGAGCCTGCGGCCCTGCCCGGAGTGTCAGGGAACGCGGCTCAACCGCGCCGCGCGCTTCGTGTTCGTCGCGGATCACAGCCTGCCGCAGCTGGCGCATCTCACGGTCGGGCGCGCGCTGCAATTCCTGCGCGGCCTCACTCTCGCGGGCTGGCGCGGCGAGGTGGCGGGGAAGATCGTCAAGGGCATGGTGGACCGCCTCGCGTTCCTCGCCGACGTCGGGCTCGACTACCTTACCCTCGACCGCCGCGCCGAGACGCTCTCGGGCGGGGAATCCCAGCGCATCCGCCTCGCCAGCCAGGTCGGCTCCGGGCTCACCGGGGTCATGTACATTCTCGATGAACCCTCGATCGGTCTGCACCAGCGCGACAACCGGCGCCTGCTGGCGACGCTCAAACAGCTGCGCGACCTGGGCAACACCGTGATCGTGGTGGAGCACGACGAGGAGGCGATTCGCGAGGCCGACCACGTCGTGGACCTGGGTCCCGGCGCCGGCGCCCACGGCGGGCACCTCGTCGCCCAGGGCAGCCCGCGCGACATCGAGGCGAGCCCCGCCTCGATCACCGGCCAGTACCTCTCGGGCCGGCGGCGCATCGAAGTGCCGAGCCTGCGCATCCGGTCTCATCCCGAGCGCCAGATCCGCATCGTGGGCGCACGCGGCAACAACCTGCGCGAGGTCACGGCCGAGATCCCGCTCGGACTGCTCACCTGCGTGACCGGGGTGTCCGGCTCGGGCAAGTCCACGCTCATCGTGGACACCCTGTTCGGCCATACCGCTGCACGCCTGACCGGCGCGCGCGTGGAAGCGGCGCCGTGCGAGCGCATCGAGGGGCTCGGCGAGATCGATCGCGTCATCGACATCGACCAGAGCCCGATCGGACGCACGCCGCGCTCCAATCCCGCCACTTACACCGGACTCTTCGCCCCCTTGCGCGAGCTGTTCGCGGCGGTGCCCGAGGCGCGCGCCCGCGGTTACGACGCCGGGCGCTTCAGCTTCAACGTCAAGGGCGGACGCTGCGAAGCGTGCCAGGGAGACGGCGTCATCCGCGTGGAAATGCATTTCCTGCCCGACGTGTACGTGCCGTGCGACGTGTGCAGGGGCCAGCGCTACAACCGCGAGACTCTCGAGATCCGCTATCGCGGCAGGAACATCCACGAAGTGCTCGAGATGACCGTCGAGGACGCGCTGCGCTTCTTCCAGAACGTGCCGGCCGCCGCCGGCAAGCTGCAGACGCTCGCCGACGTCGGACTCTCGTACGTACGCCTGGGACAGAACGCCACCACGCTCTCGGGCGGCGAGGCGCAGCGCGTGAAGCTCTCGCGCGAGCTCGCCAAGCGCGCGACCGGACGCACGCTCTACATCCTGGATGAGCCCACGACCGGGCTGCACTTCCACGACGTCGAGCAGCTGCTGCGTGTCCTGCACCGGCTGCGCGATGAGGGCAACACCATCGTGGTCATCGAGCACAATCTCGACGTCATCAAGACCGCCGACTGGCTGATCGACTTAGGTCCCGAGGGCGGCGAGGCGGGCGGTGAGATCATCGCCTGCGGCACGCCCGAGACCGTCGCCGCGAACGAGAGGTCCTACACCGGGCGATATCTGCGAGCGCTGCTCGAGCGCGACGATCAGCGTCGCGCCGCGGTGGGCGCCTGACCTTTCTCCTATCGGACTTGTTGCAAGGCAACTGCCGCTATCGGTTTGGCCCAATCCGGCATCACGGGCGCCCGATAAACGATGGTGCCATCGCGGTAGCGCAACAACTGAACGGGCTGCGCAGCCTGACCTTGGTGAGGATCCGCTGCAGCGCTATTGTCACAGAGCATCAGCTCGTCCAGCGAAGGCAGAATTGCGCAAAGATTGTTGCGGCTCGCATCGTAGCGTTCGCGGATCCTCGCCTCCGGGATATCGTGACCTCCGTAGCGCACGCGCGCGCGAACCCGCGCAATGTGCAGCTCCACGCTGTTCAGTCCGCAATGCCAAACCCGCACGCGAAGTCCCGCCTCGTGCGCTTTCACGAGCAGACGGGCGATGGTGCGGCCGCCCAGCGTGGTCTCAAAGTTAAAGCTGGTGCGTTCATCGATCGCCGCCTCAAGACGCCCTTTGCCAATGCGCCAGGCCGCAGCGTTGGCGTCCTCGGAGGTCATGGCAGGATTGGCCGTCATCAGGACGCGAGTCTCGGTGTCCGGGTTGTAGAATGGAGTGTGTTCGGCCTCCAACCGCGCCCCGCCGATGCTGCTCTTTCCGGCGCCATTGGTCCCGGCGAGCACCGTGATCGTCGGAGCTGGCGAATCAGCCACGCTTTGCGGCTGCGACGGCCGCGCGACCTAGCTCCTCGGGCGTGGCATTGAACAGAGCGTCCACTCCAGCGGCCGCTTCGGGTGTCTGCATTCGGGCTACCATCGCATCGTAACGCTGCGTCAGGACGTTGAGCCGCTCTCGCCGCAGCAGCACGAACTCCAGGTAGTCTTCTACTGAAATGAGCACCGCTTCGGGCGTCTTATGGCGCAGGATCGCGACCGGCTTATTGCGTTCGGCAACCAGGTCAATCACCTCCCGAGCCTGCTTCTTGAGCTCAGTGATCGTGAAGGACTCAATCGCTTCGACGGCTTGATTCAGCTGCGTTCGCACTGCCCACTCTCCAGGACTTGGTGTGAATTATACCC
>JBOIAH010000011.1:0-17326 GCA_050739055.1 Steroidobacteraceae bacterium
GAGCAGCTGGAACCGGCGGTGGACACCAGCGCCCCGGCGCCATCCGCGGCGCCCACCCGGCAGGGCGCCGCGTCCGCCAGCGCGTCGCCGAACAGCGACGCCGGCAAGCCCCAGGCCGCGCGCCGCGGCACGCAGCCGCCGAAGGCGGGTGCGCCCGCTGCCAAGGGCCCGGACCGCGTCCAGCTCGAGACGACCGACATCACCGGCAACCGCGAGCTGCCGAAGGTCCTGTACATCGTGCCGTGGAAGCGCTCCGATCTGGGCGATCTCGTCGGCAAGCCCCCGAACAGCCTGCTCGATGAGGTGCTGCAACCCATAGATCGCGATGTGTTCATGCGGGAAAATCGCTATTACGATGCCCTGAAGCCCGATGCGGGCCGCCCCGGGCGGGGCGCGCTGCCGGCTGCGGGCGAGAAGCCCTAGAAACATGCGCAGGCGCAGTCTCAGGATGAGAGCTGGGTCGCAGCTTTTTGGGCATATGTCATTCAGTTTTCACAGTGTTTGCGTCTTGTGTGAAGGTCTCGTGAGCGGGAGTGTCAGATGGGAATCTGGAACCTGATCGTGCGCTTCTTCCAGGGCGGCGGGGACTTCATGTACCCGATCGCCGTGGTGTTCGTGTTCGGACTCGCGATCGCGATCGAACGCTATATCTATCTCGCACACACCGCCGCGCGCAATCGCGGCCTGTGGAACGAGATTGTGCCGCTGCTGTCGCAGGGCAATTTCCGCCAGGTGGCGCAAGCGACCTCGAAGTCGCGTTCGGCCATCGGCCACATCCTCAACTACGGCCTGGCGCGTATCCAGTCCGCGCGCCGGCGCGACGACGTTGAGAAGGCCATGGAGGAGAGCCTGATGGAGGTGGTGCCACGGCTCGAGAAGCGCACCCACTATCTGGCGACATTCGCCAATCTCGCGACGCTGCTGGGGCTCCTCGGCACCGTGATGGGCCTGATCCGCGCCTTCGCCGCGGTGGCGACCGTCAACCCGGCAGAGAAGGCCAACCTGCTCTCGGCCAGCATATCGGTGGCGATGAACTGCACCGCCTTCGGCCTCATGACGGCCGTGCCGCTCCTGTTCATTCACGCCTGGCTGCAGACCAAGACGACCGAGGTGATCGACAGCCTGGAGATGGCGTCGGTGAAGTTCCTGAACGCGATCACCGAGCGACAGCAGCCCGCGCCCGGCGCGGCCTGAAGTTCCGCGCCCCGTCCGCCCCCCGCATGGAGTGAAGGATCGGCATGCGCCGCTCGTATCAACTTCGCAAGCTGGATCGCCGCGCGCGCAAGCCGGCCGAGCTGCTGCTCGTGCCGATGATCGACATCTTCACGGTGCTGGTCACGTTCCTGCTCATGACCGCGGTGTTCTCCCGCACCGTGATCCTGCAACTGACGCTGCCGCCGCCGAACACGGTGTTTCGCGAACCGCCGCCGGGGCTGCAGCTCGAGGTGATGGTGCGCAAGGATCTGCTGCAGGTGGCCGACCGCAACACCGGCCCGCTCGCGACGCTGCCCAACATTGCGAGCGGCTACGACTACGAGGGACTGACCGACTATCTGAAGCGCGTCAAGGCGAG
This sequence comes from Steroidobacteraceae bacterium, assembly GCA_050739055.1. Lineage (GTDB taxonomy): Bacteria > Pseudomonadota > Gammaproteobacteria > Steroidobacterales > Steroidobacteraceae > 13-2-20CM-66-19. Next base: position 1,574 of record JBOIAH010000011.1, read on the forward strand.
GTTCCCCGACAAGACCGACGCCAGCATCCTGCTGGAACCCGACACGCCGTATGACACGCTGGTGCAGGTCATGGACCGGGTGCGGGTGTTCGAGGTGGGGCAGGGCATGAACACCGTGCAGGCCGAGCTGTTCCCGGACATTTCCATCGGCGATGCGCCGGCGACTCCCGGCAGCGCACCCGGCGCGGCAGCGCCGCCGGTGGCCGCCGTGGCCGGCCCGTCCCGGGCCGGCGCCGGCGGCGGAGCACGCCGATGAGCATGTCAAATCGCGCCCGGCGCATGGCGCAGCACCACCTGCGGCACCGCGCGGACGCGCAGCTGAACCTGATTCCACTGATCGACATCCTGTCGGTGATGGTGGCGTTCCTGCTGGTGTACTCGACCGAGGTGGAGGTGATCCAGAACTCCAAGGGCATCGAGATCCCGCAGTCGATCGCGCAGACCGCGCCCAAGCAGTCGGTCGTGGTGATGATCACCCGGACCGACCTGTTCGTGCAGGGCGAGTACATCACCACCGTGGCGCAGATCCAGGCGGGGCAGGGGGCGCTGATCGCGCCGCTCTCCGCGGCGCTCAAGCGCCCAATGCTCGTCGGCCAGGACATGAGCGAGCGCGCCATCGCGCAGCGCGAGATCACCATCATGGCGGACAAGTCGCTGCCCTTCGAGGTGCTCAAGCGCGTGATGCAGACCTGCACGGACGCCGACTACGGCCGCATTTCGCTTGCGGTCATCCAGAAGGAAAAACCGGTTGCCGCCGGCCAGGTCAAGACGGGCTAGCGCGCGCATGATCCTCGCGCCTTACTACCGCGAATACGAGCTGCCCTGGGAGGGAGACCCGGAATCGAGCGAGCGCTTCCGCAAGATCCTGCGCGTGCTACTCGTGCTGCTGGTGCTGCTCGGCAGCCTGTTTCCCCTGCTGCCGACTCCCAAGCGCACGGCGCTCGAGGACGTTCCGCAGCGCCTCGCCCACGTGATGCTCGAGAACAGGCCCAAGCCCCCGCCGCCGCCGCCAAAGCCTCAGGAGAAGCCGAAGGTCGAACCGAAGCTCGCCATGGTAAAGCCGCCGCCGGTAGATGAGCGGCAGCGGGCCCACGAGAAGGCGCAACGGCAGTTGAACCAGGTGAAGGATGAGCTCGCCGACCTGCGCCAGCAGATGGACCTCACGCCGCTCCAGACCAGGAACCTCTCCGGCACGGTCGGCGCCGACTCGCACGCCGAGCGCTCGCTGATCACTTCCAGGGTGGGCGCCGGCAGCGGCGGCATCACCTCCGCCAACGCGAGCCGCGGCTTCGGCACCGGCGCCGGCTCTCTCACCGGCCACGACACGACCGCGGTCACCTCGTCGATCGCGCGCGGCAGCCTCAACAACCGCGACGTCACCCACTCCGGCGGCGGCGGCAAGGCGGGGCGCTCACCGGAGGAAATCGCGCTGGTCTTCGACCGCAACAAGGGACGCATCTACAACCTGTATGCGCGCGCGCTGCGCGACAACGCGGAACTGCAGGGCAAGCTGGTGCTGGAGTTCACCATTGCCCCGAACGGTGCGGTGACCATGTGCCGCGTGGTGTCGAGCGAGCTCAGGGACCCGGATCTGGAGCGCAAGATCATCGCCCTCGTACGCCTGTTCCAGTTCCAGCCCGAGGATGTCGACACCGTCACCGCCACCAAACCGATCGACTTTTTCCCGACGTCGGCCTAACCTCACGCCCGAGCGGCGCCTGGGTGAGCCATGAACCTCAATTCCGAAATCGAGTTTTTCACCGACCTGCGAACCGTCGACAAGGCGCGGCTGTTGAATCTGTTCCTGCACGAGCTCGCCGAAGAGGCGCGCGGCACCTACGGTCCCGGCGCCGAGCAGGTACACGACGCCGCGCACCTGCGCTTCGTGACCGAGCTCATCCACCGCATCACGCGCGTGATCGAGCAGCTGCTTGCGGAGGAAGCGACGCGGCCGGCGGATGATGTCGTGCTGCGCATGCTGCTTGCGCCGCGCGCCGACAAGGTGGCGGAGCGCCTGGTGTTCAACGCCTACGGACGCGCGATCCAGGGCTTCGAGAGTTACGACACGACGATACTGATGGGGTCCTGAAGCCTTTCGTGAGCCGCGGCGGCGCCGGTGTGAGCGGACACCGCGCGAGATTGCGCGCCGGCCTGCAGGTCCGTGCATAAGAACTGGTGAATAAGAATGAGTACTGCACCCGGGCGCCGGCTGCTCATGGCGTGCGCCATCCTCTCCACCCCGGTATTCGGTGCCGGTGCGAGCTCCGGCGCGACGCTGCTGCGCCCGGCGCAGGTGTGGACCGCGGGCGAGGGCCTGCATGCCGGCTGGGTGGTGCTCACTGAAGGCAAGCGCATCGTCGCGGTGGGTCCGGCGAGCGAGGTGCGCTCACCCGCGGGCGCGCAGCGGATCGAGCTGCCGGGCGCGACGCTGCTGCCGGGCCTCATGGATATCCACTCGCACCTGTTCCTGCATCCCTACAACGAGACGCTGTGGAACGACCAGGTGCTGAAGGAGCCGGTGCCCTACCGCACGCTGCGCGCCGGGGTGCAGGCACGCGCGACGCTGCTCGCCGGGTTCACCACGCTGCGCGATCTCGGCACCGAAGGGGCCGGGTACGCCGACCTGTCCCTCAAGCGCGCCATCGAGGACGGCCTGATCGAGGGTCCGCGGCTGTTCGTCGCCACGCGCGCCATCGTCGCCACCGGCAGCTACGGCCCGGCCCCGCGCGGACTGCGGCCGGACGTTTGCTGCACGCCGCAGGGCGCCGCAGAGGCGAGCGGCGTACCGGAGGTCATCCGCGCCGTGCGCGAGCAGGCCGGGCGTGGCGCGGACTGGATCAAGGTGTACGCGGACTATCGCTGGGGCCCGGGCGGCTCGCAGCAGCCGACCTTCTCAGAAGAGGAACTCCGGGCGCTGGTTGAGACCGCCCACTCCTCGGGCCGGCCGGTGTCGGCGCATGCGACCACCGCGGAAGGGATGCGGCGCGCGGTGCTGGCCGGGGTCGATACCATCGAACACGGTTTCAACGGCACGCCCGAGGTGTTCAAGCTCATGGCCGCGCGCGGCGTGGGGTACCTCCCGACCCTCACCGCGGAGGAAGCCTACGGTGAATACTTCGAGCACTACGTGCGCGGCGTGAGCCCCCCGACTCCCGGGATGCAGCAGGCCGCGCAGGCGTTCCGCTACGCCCTGCAGGCGCACGTCCTCATCGGCTGCGGCAGCGCTGTGGGCGTGTTCAGCCACGGCAGCAACTACCGCGAGCTCGAGTGGATGGTGCGCGACGGCATGACCGCGGAACAGGCGCTCACCGCGGCCACCGCGACCGACGCGAAGATTCTGCGCCAGGAGTCCGGGCTCGGGCGCGTGCGCAAGGGAATGCTGGCCGATCTGCTCGCGGTGAGCGGCGACCCGACACACGACATCACCGCGGTGGAGCACGTCGTGTTCGTCATGAAGGACGGCGTGGTCTATCGGCGGCCCTGAGTCCGCTCATGACACGGCACGAGCGCGTCTAGCGGTACACGTCACTGCGGTGACCGACTTTGAAGACAGTAACCTCGCGCCGAGAATCGTCGATCAGATAGACGATACGGTAGTTACCTTGACGTACGCGGTAACGATCGTCATAACCGGCTAGTTTCTCAGAGCCGTGAGGGCGCGGATCTGCCCGCAGGGCACCAATCCTCTCGACTATCCGGCGTCGGTCGCCTCTGGAGTCGACGGCCTCGACTTCTTTTGCAGCCGAGGGTTTAAGTCGTAGCTTATATTCGGCCACGGCGCTTGAGGCCGCTGACAAAGGACTCGAAGGAGATGCTCTTCTCGGCGCGCCGCGACACGAAGGATTCCAGATCGGACGCGTCCTCAGCAAGCGCCGCGCGGACCGCATCGTTCACCATATCCGAGACGGAGCGGTCTGAGGCTGCAGCCCGAAGGCGGAGCGCTTTATGGACGTCCGGGGAAAAGTAGACGGTAGCGCGCTTAGAGTGTTCCATGGGCTTCATCATGACGTGATGACGCTATGACGTCAAGACGTCAAGGCAATCGTCCAACGGGGACCGGCAGCCCACAGGCACATCACGGACCCCTCCATGCCGACCGCCTCAGAGTTCCTTCGGCATCGGAAGACCGTGCAGGCGCAAGAACGATAACTTGTCCCAATATCCGCGTTGAAACGTAATTTGGCCGTCCACCACATGGAAGAACCCGCAACCTCTCAGACCGCTGGGGTCTCGCCACTCGAGTATCGCCCACTCACCCTCCTCGAAGATGTTCTCAACGATGCAGTGCATCTTTGCCAAGGCGAAACCGGACGCAAACATGTGGCGAATATTCTCTCTACCCTGGATAGCCGACTCAGCAACCTGATGGTTGACGGCGTCCTCGCCATAGAAAGACGCCAGCGCGTCCACGTCTGCGCGATTAAACGCTTCCACCCACGCCTGAACTAGCTGCCGCGGCCTCATGCATGCGCACCAACGGTGAAGTTGAGGGGCTGTCCAGAAGCGGCCATCAAGCGCCGCGGGCGCACACTGTCTTCGAGCACTCGCGGCGCAGAACCACCGGCGCCTCACGGCCCCCTCCAATGTTAGGCGGCAACCTTCTCGAAGGAAAACTGCGGAGCGCGGGCGCGAACAGAGGCATGCTCAATCGTGATTGAGCAGATGTTGCCCTTGGCATCGACGTCGAGGACGGTGTTCTCGTCCAGATCACGCGTCTCCGTAACCGGAGCGTCCCGGAACTCGATCAAGAGCGTGTCCGTATCTTCAAAGTACCGGACTTTCATGGAACGAAGCCTCTGTCAAAGAATGCGTTAGGGACGGTTTCGCCGTCCGACAGCAGGATAACGCGAAGGTATCGATTGTTCATCTCTGGCACCTGGCACCAGCGTTTTATGCGCCCATCTGCCTGAATTACCTGCCGAATCGGCGTGTCCGCGGCGCGCTGAATCCATGCGTCTCGGATCAGCGCCCGATCAGGACGCTGACGTATCGTCTCGAAGTATCGGGTGAACTTCACGCCGCCAAGGTAACAGAACCGCCAATCGTACCCACGATGCCTATTAGCACCCCTACTGAGAGGAAAATTCGTTTGCCCAAAGTGCTGCGCACGCCTCGCGCCTCTAACTGTAATTCTGCGCCAGCCGCTCGAGCGCGGCCCCGGTCAGCCTGAAAGTCGTCCACTCGTCCTGGGGCTCTGCCCCGAGGCTGCGGTAAAACCCGATCGACGGCTCATTCCAGTCGAGCACCGCCCAGTCCAGGCGCGCGCACCCGCGCGCCAGAGCCGTCCTCGCCAGCCACGCGAGCAGGCACTTGCCAACGCCCAGGCCACGGGCCTCGGGACGCACGAACAGGTCCTCGAGATAGATTCCCGGCTTGCCCTTGAACGTCGAGAAGTTGTGAAAGTACAGGGCAAAGCCCACCGCGGCGCCGTCGAGGCAGCCGAACGCGACTTCCGCAAAGGGGCGCGGACCGAACAGCGCGGCCGCCACATCCGCCTCGGTGGCGATCACCTCGTGCTCGAGGTGCTCGTAGACGGCGAGCTCGCGGATGAATGCCAGCGTGAGCGGCACGTCGGCGGGCGTGACGGTGCGGACCGTAACAACTCGAGTGGCGACGGCGCGGTTCATGCGAGGCGCCCCTCAGCCGGTGCTCTGCAGGCCCTGGGAGATGCCGCCGATGCTGGCGAGCAGCGCCTCGAACAGGGCGCGGTCCTCGCGCCCACCGGCGCGCCAGCGCTGCAGCAGGTCTACCTGCAGCAGGTTCATCGGATCGATGTAGGGATTGCGCAGCAGGATCGAGCGCTGCAGGGTCGGATCGGAGTCCAGCAGCGCGGCGCTGTCCTTGATGGCGAGAATCCGCTGGCACGCGGCCAGGTACTCCGCGCGGATGCTCGCCGAGAAGCGCCGCAGCGGCGGCGGCGCGAGCACTTCGTAGTGCTGCGCGATATCCAGGTCCGCCTGCGCCAGCATCGTCTCCACGTCATCCACTAGGTTGCGCATGAAGAACCACTGCGCATAGACCTCGCGCAGGCGCGCGACGCCGAAGCGATCCAGCACGGCGTTCAGGCCCGCGCCGGCTCCGTACCAGCCGGGCAGCATGGCGCGCGTCTGCGACCAGGCGAATACCCACGGCACCGGCAGCAACGCTTCGATGCCGGCGCCCGCCGCGCGATGGATGGAGCGCGAGCCGATCTGCATGCGCTCGATCACGTCGATCGGGGTGATGGCGCGGAAGTACTCGTAGAACTCCGGCTCGTCGTACACCAGGCGCCGATAGGCGGCGCGGCTCTCGGCGGCGAGCAGCGCCGCGCACTCCAGGTGCCCCGCTTCGGTCGGCGCCAGCGTGCCGCGGCGGTGCGCCGCGCTGGTGAGCACCAGGGCGTTGAACGCGCGCTCGAGCGTGCGCATGGCGATCGGCCGCAACCCGTAGCCCTGCTTGAGCGTCGCGCCCTGCTCGCGGATCCGCAGTACGCCGTCCACGGCCCCGGCGGGCGCCGCCTTCACCAGCGCCTCGATGCGCCCGCCGCCGCGCGCGAGGCTGCCGCCGCGCGCATGGAACACCACGGTCTGCTCGCCGGCCGCGGCGAGGGCCTGCGCCAGCTCGCGCTGTGCCTGGTGGATGATGACCCGCGAGGCGCACGGGCCGGCCTGCTTGTTGCTGTCGGAGTAGCCCACCAGCACGCAGTGCCGGCGTCCGCGCGAGTGCACGTGCCGCCGGTACAGCGGGTCCGCGAGCAGCTCCTGCATGGTCGCGCCGCAGCCGGCCAGCGCCTGCTCGGATTCGAACTGCGGCGCGATGTCGAGCGCCACCTCGCCGGTGCGCTTGTCGTAGGCCGATGCCCAGCGCGCCAGCAGCAGCGCGGCCAGCACATCGTCGGCGCCCGCCGCCCCGCTCACGATGAAATAGCCGATCGCGTCGGGGCCGTAGCGGTGACGGCCCTGGATGATGGCATCGAAGACCGCCAGCGCGCGCTTGCCGAGAGCGTCGAGCTCGGCGATCGGCCCGCGATCCTTTTCCAGCGCCTGCGCCAGCAGAGCGCGCCGCTCGCTGCTGCCGCGCGCGAGCCAGTGCTGATCGTCGAGGCCCCGCGCGATCACCGCGTGCAGCACGCTCGCGTGCACGCGCACGTCGAGAGCGGCCAGGTGAAAGCCGAAGGTATCGATCCGGCGCAGCAGGCGCTCGACGTAAAACAGTCCGGCGTTCGCCCCCTTGTTGGCCTTGAGGCTGGCGGCAACGAGGGCCACATCGGCGCGGAACTGTTGCGGATTTTCGTAGCCCGCCGCCCGCCCGTCGTAGGCATGGCGCAGCCGCTCGCCGATCTGCGCGAGAAACACCCGGTACGGCATGCGGTCGTGGCGCGCCGGGGTGCCGGCGCGCGCCGCCGGCAGTAAGGTCGCGTACTGCTCGACGCGCTTCTGCAGCTCGGCGGACACCCCGACGCGGCTCGCGCTCTGCGACAGGCGCTGCGCGAGCTCCTGGCACTCCGCGAAGTAACGGCCGACGAGCACCTGCTGCTGGCGGGCGAGGCTCTCGCGGATGGTCTTGGCGTGCACGTCCGGGTTGCCGTCGGTGTCCCCGCCGGCCCACGAGCCGAAGCGCAGGATCCCCGGCACGCGCGCCGCAGCCGCCGGCGCGCCGTAGGCCTTGGTGAGCGCCAGCGCGATCTCCTCGTAGAACGTCGGCACCACCCGGTAGAGGATTTCCATCAGGTAGAACAGGATCTGCTCGCGCTCGTTCCCGACCGTGAGGCGTTCGCGCGGCAGCTCCTCGGTCTGCCACGCGGTGGTCATCTCCATGCGGATGCTGCTCCACAGATTGCGCGCTTCGTTCGGCGTGAGGGTCGGGTCGAGGCGCTCCAGCAGGCGCTGCGCGATGCGCAGCTGCTTGCGCAGCAGCGTGCGGCGGTTGGACTCGGCCGAGTGCGCGGCGAACACCGGCTCGATGGATATGCTGCCGATGAGCTCGAGTACCTCCGTCAGCGTGAACCCGCCGTTCTTCAGCGCGGCGACCGCGTCCTCGACTCCGCCGGGCTGGGGCCGCTGGCTGTCCTTGAGGAAGTACTCGCGGCGCCGGCGGATACGATGGACTTTCTCGGCGAGATTCACCGCCTGGAACCAGGTCGAGAAGGCCCGCACCAGGTCGCGCGCCAGCGCCGGCGGACGCTCGCGCACACACGCGGCAAGCTCGGCCTGCGCCTGCTGCTCACCCGCGCGGGCGCGGATCGCGGCCACGCGGTCCAGCTCCACCAGCTCGAACAGCTGCTCGCCGCCCTGTTCGCGCAGGATCTCCCCGACCAGCGCGCCGAGCGCGTGCACATCGTCGCGCAGCGCCGCGTGCTGGGGCGGAAAGTGGATGTCGCTGCGTTTCACCGCTCCACGCCCCAGCTGTTGGCGCGGGCCGCGAAGTCCGCGCGCTGTACGCACACGACGCAGAAGCGCTGGCCGGTCGGCGCCTCCATGACGTACCAATCGCGCACCGGGCCGATGCGCCGGGCGCCGAGCTGCTCAAGCCGGGCGACCTCCGCGTCGATGTCATCGGTCTCAATGTCAAGGTGCACGCGGCTCGGGTGATCGACCTGCTGCACTTCCACGTGCACCTCGTCGGCGGGCGTGTCGAGCCTGCGGTAGCGGACTTCGGGGTTGTGCGTCGCGGACTGTGCCACACCCAGCGCCGCGCTCCAGAAGCGCGCGGCACCATCCAGATCATCCGTCTGGCAGTCGATGATGAACCCGGCGAGCCGGCTCTTATGCATAGGTTATTTCCTCGTGCGGGCGGCGCGCCGCACCGGCGCATTGTAGCCGTCCGCCAATGAGATCAGCCGGCCAGCAGCACCGACTCGGCGTGTTCGAGCTCCTCGGGTTGACCGTAGATCACGATAATGTCCCCGTCGCGCAGCACGGTGTCGGCGGACGGCTCGCGTCCCAGAATCCCCTGGCGCCGCACGCCGGTGAAGGTCACCTCGACCCCGCGGGCGCGCACCTCGCCCAGGGACCGGCCCACCGCCCAGGCGCCCGGCGGCACCACGACGGACTTGAGCTCCTCGCGGTGCTCGCTCGTCTCATCGACCGGGCGCGCGTCGCCGCGGCGTACGATGTTGCGCAGCACCGCGTAGCGGTTGTTGCGGATGTCGCCGAGGGTGCGCACCACGCGCGACACCGGCACGCGCAGCAGCATCAGCACGTGCGACACGAGCATGAGGCTCGCCTCGAAGGTCTCGGGTACGACGTCGGTCGCACCCGCGTCCTGCAGCTCCTTGACGCGCGCGTCGTCCTGGGTGCGCACCAGCACCGGCACGTCGGGACGCAGGCGGCGCACGCTGCGCAGGATGCCGAGCGAGGTGGCGGGGTCGGAGAAGCTGATGACCACCGCGCTCGCGGCCGGCAATCCCACGCTGGTGAGCAGCTCCTCGTCCGCGGAATCGCCGAACAGCACCGGATCGCCCGCCTGGCGCGCCGCCCGGATGCGCGCCGGGTCCAGATCGAGCGCGATGTACTCGAAGCCCTGCGATTCGAGCACGCGCGCGACGTTCTGCCCGACGCGCCCGAAGCCGCACAGGATCACGTGCTCGCGCTGCGCAATCCCGCCGGTGGCGGCGTCCTCGCGCTCCCGGGCGGTGGGCGCCGGGGCCTGCTCGCGCAGCAGCGCGCGCGCGACGCGCTTGTTGTTGTTGAGGATGAACGGGCTCACCGCTATCGACAGCACGATCGCCACCAGCAGCGGCTCACCGAGCCCTGCGGGCACCAGCTGCGCCTGCAGCAGGATGGTGCACAGCGCGATGCCGAACTCCCCGCCGATCGACATCACGATGCCGGTGCGCAGCGCCTTGAAGCGCGACGTGGTGAACGGCCGCGTGACCAGGGCGGCGATCGTGGCCTTGAGCACCAGCAGGGTGACCAGCATGAGCAGCACCATCGCGAGCTCGCTCGGCGCTCCCAGCAGGCGCATGTCGAGCAGCATGCCGACCGAGATGAAGAACATGCCGAGCAGAATGTCGCGGAACGGGCGGATCACCGCCTCGATCTGGTGCCGGTACTCGGTCTCCGCCAGCATCATGCCCGCGAGGAACGCGCCGAGCGCGAACGACAGGCCTGCGATGTGCGACACCCACGCCGAGGCGAGCACGACCAGCAGCACCGTGAGGGTGAACAGCTCGCGCAGACGGCTGTGGGCGATCTCGTGAAACAGCGGCCGCAACAGCCAGCGCCCGGCGGCCAGCACCGCGACGATCGCGAGCACGCCGCCGACGACGGCGACGAGGCTCTCGCTCAAGCCGAAATGAGCCTCGCCCGCCCCCGCGACCAGGGCGGCGCTGAGCGCCAGGAACGGGACGAACGCCAGGTCCTGGAACAGCAGCACGCTGAAGGCGAGCCGGCCGTGGGTGCGATTGAGCTCGGCGCGCTCGGTGAGCTGGTGCAGCAGGATCGCGGTCGAGCTCATCGAGACCGCGCCCCCCAGCACGATCGCGGGCAGCCAGGCGATGCCGAGCAGATTGCCGAGGAGCGCGAACACGCCGGCAGTGACGCTGACCTGCAGCGCCCCCAGGCCGAACACCTCGCCGCGCATCGCCAGCATGCGCGGCAGGGAGAACTCCAGTCCCAGCGTGAACAGCAGGAACGCCACGCCCAGCTCGGCCAGCAGCCGGATGGTTCCCGAATCCGAAACCACTCCGAGCGCATGCGGCCCGAGCAGCAGGCCGACCACGAGGTACGCCATGGCCGTGGGCAGCGCCAGCCGGCGCGCCAGCGTCACGAGGAACACCGAACCCGCGAGAAGAATGAGACCCTGGGTAAGCGGCGCGATCATCGGTCCGGACGTTAGACCGCGGCACGCGGCGAGCGCAACGCCGGCAATGAGGCGCTATGCTGCGCCGCGGAGCGTGTCAGCCGTCGCTCGCGCCGGTCTTGCGCGACCAGGGGCTGAGCCCCGGCGGCGGCGCCGTTTCGGGCGGCAGCCGCGGATCCGGGAGCGGCGCAAGCGCCGTCACCTGCAGGGGCAGCACTCCCGCCCAGCAAGGCAGCGCGTAGTCCGCCTCCACGTCGAGCGGCGGCCCGGTACGGATCTTGGCCGAGGCTTCGGTGAGCGGCACGGCGAGCACCGTGGTCGCGTCGAGCTCCTGGGGGCTCGGCGCCCGCACCAGGACCGCGCGGCCGGGCATCACGTGCTCGACGAGCGCGGTCTGTGCGCGGCGCTTCTCCGGCTCGTCGGTCACTTCGCGCGCGCTGCCGAGGATGACCACCGAGCGGTAGTTCATGGAGTGCCGGAACGCCGAGCGCGCCAGCACCAGCCCATCGATCAGCGTCGCGGTGACGCACACCGGGGCGCCGTCCTGCAGGCTCCTGAGCATGCGGTTGGTGACCGCACCGTGCAGGTAGAGCAGTTCCGCGACGCGCGCGTGGGTCGTCGGCAGAACCATCGGCACCCCGTCCACCACGAACCCGACATGGCAGACGAGCGCCTCATCGAGGATGGCATTGACGGTGTCGCGGTCGTACGCGCCGCGCTCGCGGTGGCGCACGAGCGCCGTGCGGTTCGTTGCGGCGATGAGCTTGGTCAGATTCCCGACTGCCAGGTGCTCGGCATGCCCGCCTTGCCGATCGCATCCTCGATCGCCAGGCACGCGCCGCGTGCTTCGGGCTGCGCGCGCAGGCTGCGCGCGATGGAGTTGAGGAAGCGGCACATGAGGGCCAGATTCGGGTGGGCGATATGCAGCTGCTCTTCGACCTGATCGATGGCTTCGATCAGATCTCCCTGATCGCAGCTCGGAAGGGTCATGCTCGTGACGGCATGTTGTACGGAAAGCAGCGCTTGATGTATTGCCAGCTGTTGCGGCTCATCCATGGGAGGAGAATTTGAACCGGTTTTGGCAAAGCCGCAAGTCCCGCGACCCGCCCTGAAACCGGGCCCCCAAAAAAAGAGCCCCGCCTTGTGGGGCGGGGCTTGCGGATACGGTCACTTACGTGACTGTTACTTGGCCGGCGTGCTCGACGAGTCGGTCGTCTTTGCCTTGGCAGCCTTGTGGTGCTTGTGATGCTTGTGTGACTTGGTGGCCGGCTTGGCTTCGTCGGTGGACTTCGAGGACATCGCGGCCGCCGGGGCCGGGGCCGGGGTGGACTGGGCAAACGCCGGGCCGGCGATCAGGGCCAGGGCCAGGACGGGAATGAGCTTCTTGAACATCGATGCGGTCTCCAGACAGAGATGATGAAGTTGGGTGCGCTAGGTACGGCTCCCGAAGAGCCAAAGCGCGCGCATTATCACTGGATTTCCTTAGCGCTTGGGTCGTATGACCGCGATGTAATGTTCGCGGCGGTCACTGCCTATCCGCTTGACAGATAAGGGGAAGAAACCCTAACGGGAGCTGAACGAAACGGTGTCAGTGTCCGGGAAAGGCGACAAGGGTGTGCACCGGCACCTCCAGGGCGGCGAGCTTCGCCGAGCCGCCCAGGTCCGGCAGGTCGACGATGAAACAGGCCGCCAGCACCCGGGCACCCAGGGTGCGCAACAGTTGCACCGCGGCCACCGCCGTCCCCCCGGTGGCAATCAGGTCATCTACCAGGATGATGCCTTCCCCGGGGCCGACCGCGTCGCGGTGCATTTCCATCTCATCGAGCCCGTACTCCAGGGAGTAGGCCACCCGGACCGTCGCGTGCGGCAGCCGGCCCTTCTTGCGGATCGGCACGAATCCCGCCGACAACCGCTGGGCGATCGCCCCGCCGAGGATGAAGCCCCGCGCTTCGATGCCAGCCACGCGCCCGACGCCGGCGCCCACCCACGGTTGCGCCAGCAGATCAACGACGCTGCCAAAGGCTCGCGCGTCGCCGAGCAGCGTCGTGATGTCGCGGAACATCACGCCGGGCCTGGGGTAGTCGGGAATGGTGCGGATTGCTGCGCGGAGCTGTGCCGGTGTCAGGGGGTCCATGGCGCTACTGTACTCCCCGCGGCGCGCTGCCCGTTTAGCACGCGGGTCAGTGGCGGTGCGCGAGCCTCGCGTGCGGCTTGTGCCACACCAGCGTCCGGTTGTTGGCGGGCATTGGGTGGTCGGCGGCGAGCGTGAGCCCGTGCGCTTGCGCGAGGCGCTCGAGCGCCTCTAAATCGCGGATGCCGCTTTGCGGGTCGCGCTGTTTCAGATACTCGTCGAACTGTGCATTGCTGTCGCTGGTGTAGCGGCCGCCATAGCGGAACGGTCCGTAGACGCACAGCACGCCCGGGGTGCGCAGCACGCCGCCGACGCCGCGGAAAAAGTCCCCGACCGCCTCCCACCCCATGATGTGCAGAGTGTTGGCGCTGAACACCGCATCGACGCCGGCAACCGGCCAGGGCTGCCGGCACACGTCCAGCTCGACGGCGGGCCTCAGGTTCGGCGGACCCTCGAGGCGGATGCGCTCGGCGAGCGGTGCGAGCTGCGCGCCGACCTCACTCGGCTGCCACACGACGTGCGTCAGATAGGTCGCAAAGTGCACCGCGTGCTGACCGGTGCCGCTGCCGATCTCGAGCACCGTGCGGCTCGCGGCGAGCGCCCCGGTGAGCACCGCGAGGATCGGCCCCTTGTTGCGTTCGCAGGCCTCGGATTGCCTCAGCACGGCGCGAGTCTGCGACAATGCGCGCATGCAAGCCATAGACGCCCTCACGACCCGCCGCTCGGCCGGCGCGCTCACCGACCCGGCGCCCGATGAAGGTGCGCTGCAACTGATTTTTGCCGCCGCGGTGCGCGCCCCCGACCACGGGCGGCTGCGTCCGTGGCGCTTCATCGTGGTGCGTGGCGCCGCGCGCGAGCGCTTCGGCGAGCTGCTCGCCGATCACCTGCGCCGCACGCATGCCGAAGTGAGCGCGCCGACCCTGGAACGCGAGCGCGGCAAGGCGTTGCGTGCGCCGCTGATCATCGTGGTCGCGGCGCACTGCAATCCGGCCGTGGCGAAGGTACCTCCGATCGAGCAGACCCTGTCGGCGGGAGCCGCGGCGCACAACATCATGCTGGCGGCGTCCGCGCTGGGCTTCAACGCGATGTGGAAGACCGGCACTGCGGCCTATGACGCGACCGTCAAGCAGGCGCTGGGTCTTGGGCCCACGGATGCCATCGTCGGCTTCCTGTATCTCGGCACCGAGGTGCCGCGCCGCGAGCCGCCGCACGCCGGCGCCGCCGTGCGCGGGGAGTGGCGCGATCTGGTGCGCGAGTGGCACGGCTCTGAACCAGGCGTCCGGGCTGGATGAGCGCCTGCGCAGTTCTCAGGGTTTGACGACCGCGAGCACCACGATCGCCAGCAGCAGCAGCGCCGGCAGCTCGTTGAACAGCCGGTACCAGCGCTGCGAGTGGGCCCCGGCACCAAGACGCAGCGCGCGCATCAGCCGGTAGCACCAGGCGTGGTAGCCGATGAGCAGCGCGACCAGCCCGAGCTTCACGCGCAGCCAGCCCAGGGCGAGGTAGGCCGGCACGGCCGCGACCATCGCCACGCCGAACAGCAGCGCGAGGAGCGCGCCGAGGCTCATGATGGCGAACAGCCGCCGCTCCATGACCACGAAGCGCTCAAGCCCCGGCGCATCGCTGGTGGCCGCGTGGTACACGAACAGGCGCGGCAGATAGAACAGCCCCGCGAACCAGGTGACCACGAACACCACGTGGAAAGCTTTCAGCCACAGCATAGCCATGCTTCACTTCCTGCGGTGCGACGCGGCGATTGTAGCGACCCGCCCGCTGACCTGGCGAGCACGGCACGCGGTCTGCTCTGGTAGCATCACCGACCCTTAAGTCACGCTCACACGGCACCTATCATGCCCGACACCCCGGCCGCCGCCTTCCCCAGTAACATCGAGATCGCACAGCGCGCCAGCATGCGCCCCATAGCGGAGCTGGCGCGCGAGCGGCTCGGCATTCCGGCGCAGAGCCTCGAGCCCTACGGGCACTACAAGGCGAAGGTGTCACTCGATTACGTGGCGCAGCTCGACGGCCGGCCCGACGGCAAGCTGGTGCTGGTAACCGCGATTTCCCCGACCCCGGCCGGCGAGGGCAAGACCACGACCACGGTGGGGCTCGGCGATGCGCTGAACCTGCTGGGCAAGAAGGCCATCATGTGCCTGCGCGAGCCGGCGCTCGGACCGGTGTTTGGCATGAAGGGCGGGGCGGCCGGAGGCGGGTATTCGCAGGTGGTGCCCATGGAGGACATCAACCTGCATTTCACCGGCGACTTTGCCGCCATCGCGCTCGCCAACAACCTGCTCGCCGGGCTCATCGACAATCATATCTACCAGGGCAACCAGCTCGGCTTCGACGCGCGGCGCATCGCCTGGCGGCGCGTGGTCGACGTGAATGACCGCGCCCTGCGGCAGATCGTCATCGGACTCGGCGGCACCGCCAACGGTGTGCCGCGTGAGGACGGCTTCGACATTGTGGTGGCCTCGGAGGTCATGGCGATCCTGTGCCTCGCCGGCTCGCTCCGCGACCTCAAGGAGCGGCTCGGGCGGATCGTGGTCGGCTACCGCGCCGACCAGCAGCCGATCCTGGCGCGCGACCTCAAGGCGCACGGCGCCATGACCGCGCTGCTCAGGAGCGCACTCGCCCCCAACCTGGTGCAGACGCTCGAGAACAATCCGGCCTTCATCCACGGCGGCCCGTTCGCCAACATCGCGCACGGCTGCAACTCGGTGCTGGCAACGACGACCGCGCTCAAGCTTGCCGACTATGTAGTGACCGAGGCAGGCTTCGGCGCCGATCTGGGCGGTGAGAAATTCTTCGACATCAAATGCCGCAAGACGGGTCTGACG
>JBOIAH010000012.1:0-1362 GCA_050739055.1 Steroidobacteraceae bacterium
GCCGCTCGGCGCCGCCGCCATCCTGCTGCGCCTCGGAGGAGCGCACAACGTGGCCAACGCGCTCGCCGCGGCGGCCGCGGCGGCCAGTGCCGGCGCGCGGCTCGAGCACATCGTCGCGGGGCTCGCGGCGGTGCGCGCGGTGCCGGGGCGGCTGCAGTTCCGCCGGGCCGCAGGGGATGCCTGGCTGATCGATGACTCCTACAACGCCAACCCGAGCTCGGTGCGGGCCGCCATCGAAGTGCTGGGCTCGCTCCCGGGGCGCAAGTGGCTGGTGTTCGGCGACATGGCCGAGCTCGGCGAGTTCGCGCTCGCCGCGCACGCCGGGATCGGAGAGTTCGCCCGCTCGCAGGGAATCGAGCGCCTGTACGCCACCGGCGCGCTCGCCGCGCGCGCCGCCGAGGCCTTCGGCGAGGGCGCGCAGTGGTTCGCGGAAGTGCCGGCGCTCGCCGCGGCGCTCACCCAGGCGCTGTCGGACCCGGCGCCCGAAGTGCGCGTGCTCGTCAAGGGCTCGCGGGTCAATCGCCTCGAGCGCGTGGTCGAGGCGCTGGCGCGTGACCCCGCTTCAGCCACCGGAGGGCATTGAGTGCTCTACTGGCTGACACAACACTTCGCCGGCCACGTCAGCGGGCTGCACGTATTTTCCTACCTGACGTTCCGCGCCATCCTCGCGATCGTCTCCGCGCTGGCGCTGTCGCTGCTGGTCGGTCCCGGGCTGATCGCGCGCCTGTCGCGCTACCAGATCGGCCAGGTGGTGCGCGATGACGGTCCGGCGAGCCACCTGCCCAAGGCCGGCACGCCGACCATGGGCGGTACGCTGATCCTGGTCACCACGCTGGTGAGCACGCTCTTCTGGGCGGACCTCGCGAACCGCCTGGTGTGGACCGTGCTCGGCGTCACGTTCGCCTTCGGCTTCATCGGCTTCTACGACGACTATCTGAAGCTCGTGGTGCGCGACCCGAAGGGCCTCGCGCCGCGCTGGAAGTACTTCTGGCAGTCGGTCGCCGGGCTCGCGACCGCCGCGACCCTGTACTACACCGCCGCCGAGCCCGCCGAGACCACGCTGTTTCTGCCGTTCTTCAAGACCTTTCATGCGCCGCTCACCGCCTTCGGCTTCATCGCCATCTCCTATCTCATGATCGTCGGCATGAGCAACGCGGTGAATCTCACCGACGGGCTGGACGGGCTGGCGATCATGCCGGCGGCGCTGGTAAGCGCGGCGCTGGGGATCTTCGCCTACGCGAGCGGCAACGCGGTGTTCGCGCACTACCTGCAGATCCCGGAGATCCGCGGCGCGGGGGAGCTCCTTATCTTCTGCGGCTCGCTCGCCGGGGCGGGCCTGGGCTTCCTGTGGTTCAACTCCTA
>JBOIAH010000013.1:0-8506 GCA_050739055.1 Steroidobacteraceae bacterium
CTTGCGGACCGAGCGCAGCTTGGTGCCCAGGAAGTGACCCTTGCGAAGCAGCTCGGGCATATGTCACCTGTGGCAGACGCCGTGGCCCGGACGGGGGTACGGCCGCCTGTGAAATTAACAGTGTGAAGTTTCCGCAGTCAAATTACGCTCGCGGAGCGGTATGCTGGCCGCCATGAAGGCGAGCCCCCAGGAGCGGGTGTATTCCCGCGAGCAGAACGGATCCAGGGTCGAGATCCTGGGGTCAAGGGTGGAACGCTCGGAGGAGGTGCTGACGCCGCTCGCGCTGCAACTGCTCGCGAGCCTGCACCGCCGCTTCAACCCGCGGCGTCTGGAGCTCCTGGCGCGGCGCGCGGCGCGCCAGGCCGAGCTCGATGACGGTGCACTGCCGCAATTCCTGCCCGGCACCGCCGAGGTGCGCGCCGGCGAGTGGCGCGTCGCCCCGGTACCCGCCGATCTCGCCGACCGGCGCGTGGAGATCACCGGCCCGGTCGATCGCAAGATGATCATCAACGCGCTGAATGCGCCGGTGCGCGCCTTCATGGCCGATTTCGAGGACTCCTGCTCCCCCACCTGGGAGAACGTGATCAGCGGCCAGGTGAACCTCGCCGACGCCGTGCGCCGCACCATCGGCTACGCGGACGCCACCACCGGCAGGATCTACCGCCTCGCCGAGCGCACCGCGACGCTGATCGTGCGCCCGCGCGGCTGGCATCTGCCCGAGAAGCACGTGCGCATCAACGACGAGACCGTGTCCGGCGCGCTGTTCGACTTTGCGCTGTTCCTCGCCAACAACCACGCGGCGCTCGCCGCGCGCGGCACCGGCCCGTACTTCTACCTTCCCAAGATGGAGAGCCACCTGGAGGCGCGGCTGTGGAACGAGGTGTTCCTCGCCGCGCAGGACGCGCTGGGCATGCAGCGCGGAACGATCAAGGCCACGGTACTGATTGAAACCATCCTCGCCGCCTTCGAAATGGACGAGATCCTGTACGAGCTGCGCGAGCACTGCGCCGGGCTCAACTGCGGCCGCTGGGACTACATCTTCAGTTTCATCAAGAAATTCCGGAACCGCCGCGATTTCCTGCTGCCGGATCGCGCCACGGTGACCATGGACCGGCATTTCCTCAAGTCCTACGTGGACCTGCTCATCAAGACCTGCCACCGGCGCGGCGCGCATGCCATGGGCGGGATGGCCGCGCAGATCCCGATCCGCGACGACCCGCAGGCGAACGACGCCGCAATGGCGAAGGTGCGGGCCGACAAGCTGCGCGAAGCGCACGCCGGACACGATGGCACCTGGATCGCGCACCCGGGACTGGCGAACATTGCCCGCGAGGCGTTCGACGCCGTGATGCCCGGCCCGAACCAACTGGGCGTGCTGCGCGCGGAGGTGAACGTCACGGCGCGCGATCTCATCACCGTGCCCGAGGGCGCGATCACCGAGGAGGGGCTGCGCGGCTGTATCCGCGTCGGGGTGCAGTACCTGGAGTCCTGGCTGCGCGGCAACGGCTGCGTGCCCCTGTATCACCTGATGGAGGATGCCGCGACCGCGGAGATCTGCCGCGCCCAGCTGTGGCAGTGGCTGCGTCACGGCGCCCGCACCAGCGACGGGCAGCCGATCACGGCCGGGCGCTTCGATCGGCTGCTGAGCGCGGAGCTCGACCGCATCCACGACGAGGTGGGCGCGGCGCGCCTCACCCACGGCGTGTTCCCCAGCGCGGCGCGCCTGTTCGAGCAGATGACCAAGGCGGAGACCTTCGACGAGTTCCTGACGTTGCCGGCGTACGAGCTGCTCAGCTGACGTACCCGTCACCACTGCAAGAGGCACCATCATGAGCAACCCCCGAGCGCTCCCCACCGCCGAGGAGCTGCGCCGCAGCTGGCGCGACAGTCCGCGCTGGCGCGGTGTCGAACGCGGCTACGACGCCGCCGACGTGGTGCGGCTGCGCGGCACCATCGCCGTCGAGCATTCGATCGCACGGCTCACCGCCGAGAAGCTATGGCGGTACCTGAACGACCGGCCGCTCGTGAACGCGCTCGGCGCGCTCACCGGCAACCAGGCCATGCAGCAGGTGAAGGCGGGGCTGGATGCCATCTACCTGTCGGGCTGGCAGGTGGCGGGCGACGCCAATCTCGCCGGCGAGATGTACCCGGACCAGTCGCTCTACCCGGCGGATTCGGTGCCGGCGGTCGTTCGGCGGATCAACAACACCCTGCGCCGCGCCGACGAGATTCACCACGCCGAAGGCGACGACTCCATCGACTGGCTGAAGCCGATCGTCGCGGACGCCGAGGCCGGGTTCGGCGGAGTCCTCAACGCCTTCGAGCTCATGAAGCAGATGATCGACGCGGGCGCCGCCGGCGTGCACTTCGAGGATCAGCTGTCGTCGGCGAAGAAATGCGGCCACATGGGCGGCAAGGTGCTGGTGCCGACCCGGGATGCGATCAACAAACTGCTCGCCGCGCGCCTGGCGGCCGATGTGTGCAACGTGCCCACCGTGCTGGTGGCGCGCACCGACGCCGAAGGGGCGACGCTCCTGACTTCCGACGTCGACGAGCGCGACCGGCCGTTCATCGACGCGGCCAGAGGGCGCACCGCGGAAGGGTTCTTCACGGTGCGGGCCGGCCTGCAACAGGCGATCGCGCGCGGCCGCGCTTACGCGCCCTACGCGGACCTCGTGTGGTGCGAGACTGCCAAGCCTGATCTCGAGGAGGCGAGGGAGTTCGCGCAAGGCATCCACGCGCAGTTCCCGGGGAAACTCCTGGCCTACAACTGCTCGCCGTCCTTCAACTGGAAGAAGAAGCTCGATGACGGCGCGATCGCGCGTTTCCAGTGCGAACTCGCCGCCATGGGCTATCGCTTCCAGTTCATCACGCTCGCCGGTTTCCATGCGCTCAACTACTCGATGTTCGACCTGGCGCGCGGCTACAAGGCGCAGCAGATGACCGCGTACGTCACCCTGCAGCAGGCGGAGTTCGCCGCCGAGAGCGCCGGCTACACCGCCACCCGGCACCAGCGCGAAGTCGGCGCGGGCTACTTCGACGCGGTCACCCAGGCGGTGAGCGGCGGGAATTCCTCGCTCACCGCCTTAAGCGGCAGCACCGAGGAGCAGCAGTTCGAGAGCGACGCACAACGGCGGCTCGACAAGGCGGTGTAGCGAGAGCTCCGGGGCGCGCGACCTGAGGACTCACTTCGCCGTCGGCAGGGTGAATTCCGCGCCCTTGGGCGTGCTCTCCGGCCAGCGCTGCATGATGGATTTCTGGCGGGTGTAGAAGCGCACACCCTCCTCGCCGTAGGCGTGGGTGTCGCCGAACAGGCTCCCTCGCCAGCCGCCGAAGCCATGCCAGGCCATGGGCACCGGGATCGGGATGTTGATTCCGACCATGCCCACCTGGATACGCCGCCCGAACTCGCGCGCCACGTTGCCGTCGCGGGTGTAACAGGCAACCCCGTTGGCGAGTGGGTGCGAGTTCACCAGCTCAAGCGCCGCGGCGAAGTCCGGCACCCGCACGCACGACAGTACCGGGCCGAAGATCTCCTCGCGGTAGATGCGCATCTGCGGCGTCACGCGATCGAACAGCGTGGCGCCCAGCCAGAAGCCGCGCTCACGGCCGGGAACGCTGCACTCCCGGCCGTCGACCACGAGTTGCGCGCCGCAGGCGGCGCCGTCGTCGATGCACCCGCGGATGCGCTCGAGCGCCTGCGGGTTGATCACCGGCCCCATCTGCGAGTCGGGCTGCATGCCGTCGCCGATCCGCAGCCGGCGCGCGCGTTCGGCAAGCCGCGGCACGACACGCTCGGCCACGTCACCCACCAGCACCGCGACCGAGATTGCCATGCAGCGCTCGCCGGCAGAGCCGTACGCCGCGCCGATCAGCGCATCGACCGCCTGATCCAGGTCGGCATCCGGCATCACCACCATATGATTCTTGGCTCCGCCGAGCGCCTGTACTCGCTTGCCGGCCTGCGCACCGCGCTGGTAGATCGAGTGCGCGACGGGCGTCGAGCCCACGAAGCTCAGCGCTCTCACATCCGGATGTTCAAGCAGGGCCTCCACGGCCTGCCGGTCGCCCTGCACGACGTTGAACACGCCGGCGGGAAGCCCGCTTTCCGCGAGCAGGCGCGCCATGAGCAGCGAGGCCGAAGGGTCGCGCTCGCTCGGCTTGAGCACGAAAGTGTTGCCGCACGCGATCGCGATGGGGAACATCCAGCACGGCACCATGCAGGGGAAGTTGAAGGGGGTGACGCCGGCGACCACGCCGAGCGGCTGGCGCAGCGTCCAGTTGTCGATGCCGGTGGACACCTGGTCGGTGAAGTCTCCCTTGAGCAGCTGCGGTATTCCGCACGCGAACTCGACGATCTCGATGCCGCGGGTCACCTCACCCTGCGCATCCGCGAACACCTTGCCGTGCTCGCTGGTGATGAGCGCGGCCAGCGCGTCACGCTGCCCGTTGAGGAGCGTGAGGAAGCGGTTGAGCACCCGCGCACGGCGCACCGGCGGCGTATTCGCCCAGGCAGGAAATGCCGCCTGGGCGCTCGCCACCGCGGCGCGCACTTCATCGGCAGTCGCCAGCGCGACGCGGCGCGCAACCTGGCCCGTGGCTGGATTGAATACCTCGAGGCAGGAGCCCGCGCCGCGGGCCGCCCGTCCGCCGATCCAGTGTTGCACGGGGTCGGCCGCGGCGGGCCCCGGTGCGGCTCCGCCCGAGGTCCGGGGAGGAAGGCTGGAAACGGCCATGGCGCTTGAGCCCGTCGATGGGTTTGCGGTGCGGTCGATCATAGACCACCCGAGGGCAACACCCGCATACTCGCGCCCCGACATGACGACGCAGGCCCTGTTTCCGACGCTGATCTACACCGACGGCTCGTGTCATCAGTGAGGGATTCAGGAAGCGTTCAGCGTGTGTCGGTCAACGTGAAGCTAAGGAGGCCATCCCATGCGTAATCTCATCCGCGGTCTTGCCGGTACGCTGGTCCTCGCCGCGCTCCCCGTGGTGTCGGAGGCGGGCGTGTTCGTGTCGGTGAGTATCGCGCCGCCGGCATTGCCGGTGTATGTGCTGCCGGAGATTCCGGGACCCGGCTACGTCTGGACCCCGGGTTACTGGGCGTGGGGCGGCGACGAGTATTACTGGGTGCCCGGCACCTGGGTGCTGGCGCCGGTCGGGCTGCTCTGGACACCCGGCTACTGGGGCTGGGGTGGGGGCGTGTACCTCTGGAACGCCGGCTACTGGGGACCGCACGTCGGCTTCTACGGCGGCATCAACTACGGCTTCGGCTACGACGGTTTCGGGTACCGGGGCGGCTACTGGCGCGGCAACGAGTTCGTCGTCAACCGCACGGTGATCAACAACGTCACGGTCAATCGCGTGTCCTTCAACGGCGGCGCGGGCGGCCTGGCGGCTCGCCCGACCGCCGGTCAGATGGCCGCGACCCGCGAGCATCACGAGGGGCCCATCCCGATGCAGGAGCAGCAGCGGCAGATGGCCTCGCGCGATCGCTCGATGCGCGCGTCGGTCAATGGTGGGCGGCCGGCGATCGCGGCGACGCCGCGAGCGGGCGTATTCTCCGGCCGCGGCGTGGTCGCGGCGCGCAACAGCAGCCGCGGCTCCTTCCGCGCCGATCGCCCCATGCAAAGTCAGGACCGCGCACGCGGCAACGCACCCGCGCGCAACGGCTTCGAGCCGGGGCGTGCTGGTGGTAACCCGCAGATGCGCGGCGGTGGCGTCCCGCAATCGCGCGGCGGTGGCGTCCCGCAATCGCGCGGCGGCTCCGAGCAGGGGCGCGGCGCGTTCCAGCCCGGGCGCCCGGGCGGCGAGCAACCCACCCGTGCGCCCAGCCGCGGCAACGAGCGCCAGGCACGACCGGAGTCCCAGCAGCACCCCGACCACCAGGTCCGGGGCGGCGGCCCGCAGTACCCGGAGCGCCAGGTCCGCAGCGGCGTCCAGATGTACCCGCAGCGCCAGTTCCGCAGCGGTGGCCAACCGCGTCAGGAACCTCAGGTCCGGGGCGGCGGCCAGCCGCAACAGGACCGCCAGGCCCGCGGGGCCCAGGACCGCCGGGAGCACGGGCCCGGATAATTGGGCCCGGTGCTACAGCACGCGGCGCAGCCAGGCCGCGATATCGGCGACTTCTTGCGGACAGACGCTGTGAGGCATGCTGTACGCATGCCACTCGACCGCATAGCCGGCCGCTTCCAGGTGTGCCCGCGCGTGCTCGCCGAGAACCGGGGCGATGGTCGCGTCCTGCAGGCCGTGCGCGAGGAAGATCGGCGTCGCCTGGTTCGCCGCCCCGCGCTCGGCCGCGAAGCGCTCCGCCAGCAGCAGGTAGCACGAGAGTCCCATGATTCCGGCGAGCTTGTGCGGATATCGCGCGCCGGCAAACAGTGCCAGCGCGCCGCCCTGGGAAAAGCCGGCGAGCACGATGTGCTCGCTGGCGATGCCGCGCTCGTTTTCGCGGCGGATCAGCGCCTCGACCGCCGCTTGTGAGGCGCGAATTCCCGCTTCATCCTCCGGTCCGCGCCGCTCGAGGCTCGTGATGTCGTACCAGGCGCGCATCGCGAAGCCGCCATTGAGGGTTACGGGCCGGATCGGTGCGTGCGGAAACACGAAGCGCAGCGCCCGCTCACCCGTGCGCACCAGCTCGGGCACGATCGGCTCGAAATCATGTCCGTCAGCTCCCAGCCCGTGCATCCAGATCACCGCACCGGCAGGATTGGCGCCCGTTTCGACTTCGACTGCTTCACGTGACACGCACGACTCCCGTGGTCCGCACCGTGACGCATGTTAGTGCACGCGCCGCGCGCGGGGTACCGCGCGGAGCGGGCGAACGATGAGCGCGCGCCAGCGCGGCGGGCGGCGTTCCGCCCGCGGCACCCTCGCTCCGCAGCCGCGGCGTTTCCGGGGATTGCTGCCGTGGCCCGCGGCCCGCACGCGGCGGCGCTGGTGGCGGGGCCTGCGCCGGGCGCCGCCCCTGCTGCAGATCATGGCAGGACTGACCGCGGCGGCGCTGGTGGCGTTGGCGGTCAACGGGGTCTACCAGCTGGTGCGCAAGCCCACCGAGCTGTTTTTCCCCGTGAGCGGGGCGCTCTACAAGACACCGGGGGAGACCTGGGCCGAGTACGCGCCCCTGTTCCGCCGCTATTCAACCGCGGCCATCACGCCCGAAACACTCGCGGCCCTTGCGCAGGTGGAAGGTTCCGGCAATCCGCTGGTGCGAACCTACTGGCGCTGGGCCTGGGCGGGGAAGCCGTTCGATGTCTACCGCCCGGCATCCAGCGCCGTGGGGATGTACCAGATCACCGACGGAACCTTCGCCGAGGCTCGCCACTACTGCATTCACCATCACGTGCTGGTGCGCGAGGGTCCATGGAACGACTGGCGCTCGTGCTGGTTCAACAACCTGTACCTGCGCATCCTGCCGGGCGACGCGGTAGAGCTCACCGCCGCGTACCTGGATCTCGAGGTCACGCGCATTCTCGCGCGTCACCGCATCGCCGCCGCGACGAGCGCCGGGATGCGGCACCTGGCCGCCGCCGTGCACCTGTGCGGCGCCGGGGTGGGCGACGCTTACGCGCGGCGCGGCCTGCACTTCAGCGCGGGCGAGCGCTGCGGCGATCACGATCCGCGCGCCTACCTCGCACGTGTCGACGCGCTGCACGCCGTGTTCGTGCGCCTGGCGGCGGCCCGGGAGGGCATGCCGGGCGCTCGGTGATGATTGGCTGCCGTAGTGCGGCGCAAAAAATCCGCGCAGCCCAGCGCGGCGAAGAATAACATTAGCGCCCCCCAACGAAAGACACAGCACCAAGACACAGTCCATGAAACTCGCTCATCTGGTGTTTCTGGCCGCGGCTGCGGCGATGACCGCGCTCGCCGCAGCCGCCGCGAACAAGGAAGCAGGGGCCGCCGCCATGGCCGATAACCCGTTCTCCCAACCGAGCACGCTGCCTTTCGAGTTCCCGCCTTTCGACCGCATCCACGACGCGGACTATGCGCCGGCGTACGAGGCCGGCATGCGTGCGCAGCTGAAGGAGGTGGCGGCGATCGCGCACGATCCGCAGCCCGCCAGCTTCGAGAACACCATCGTCCCCCTGGAGCGCTCCGGGCAGCTGCTGGATCGCGTCG
Source organism: Steroidobacteraceae bacterium (assembly GCA_050739055.1). Taxonomy (GTDB): domain Bacteria; phylum Pseudomonadota; class Gammaproteobacteria; order Steroidobacterales; family Steroidobacteraceae; genus 13-2-20CM-66-19. Next base: position 8,119 of record JBOIAH010000013.1, read on the forward strand.
ACAAGGTGTTCTCCAATCTCAACTCGTGCAACACCGACCCCGAGATGCAGAAGGTCGACACGGAGATGGCGCCGCGCCTGGCGGCCCACGAGGACGCAATCTACCTGGATGCGGCGTTGTGGGCCCGGGTCGATGCGTTGTACGAGAAGCGCGCGAGCCTCGACCTCGATCCGGAATCGCTGCAGCTTCTGACCCGCTACCACACGCGCTTCGTGCGCGCGGGAGCGCGCCTGTCCGCTCCCGACAAGAAGCGCCTGCGCGCGTTCAACGAGCAGATCTCCTCCCTGACGACGCGCTTCCGCCAGAACGTGCTCAAGGCGACCGCCGACGGCGCGGTCGTGGTCGATGACGTCGCGGACCTCGGCGGCCTTACCCCGGTGCAGATCGG
>JBOIAH010000014.1:0-1069 GCA_050739055.1 Steroidobacteraceae bacterium
GACGGGTATCTGCTGACCAACGAGCACGTCGTGCAGCGGGTGAGTGAGGCGCGCATCTCGTTCGTCGATGGGCGCAGCGTAGCCGCCGTGGTCGCCGGCCGTGATCCGGCCACGGATCTGGCCGTGCTGCGGGCGCAGGCGGCGTCGCTCCCCTACGCGCTGCTCGCCGGCGCGCAGCCCCTGCGGGCCGGCCAGCTCGTCGTCGCGGTCGGCAATCCCTACGGCTTCGAATCCACCGTGTCAGCCGGCGTGGTGAGTGCCCTGGGGCGCTCGCTGCGCAGCCGGCAGGGCCGGCTGATCGAAGGCATCGTGCAGCACACCGCGGCGCTTAACCCGGGGAATTCCGGCGGGCCGCTCGTCGACTCGCACGGGGCGGTCACGGGCATCAACACCGCGATCATCCCGATGGCGCAAGGCATCGGCTTCGCGATTCCCGCCTCGACCGCCCAGTGGGTGCTCAGCGAGATCCTTACCCAGGGCCGTGTGCGGCGCGCCTGGCTGGGCCTCGCCGCGCGCGACCGGCCGCTCGATCTGAGGCTGGTTCGAGCCTTAGGGCTAAGCGCCACGCGCGCGGTTGAAGTGTTGTCGCGCGAGCAGCAGGGGCCGGCGGCGCAGTCGGATCTGCACCCCGGCGACCTGATCGTCGCGGTGAATGACAGTGCAGTGGACGGCATCGATGCGCTGCACCGGCACCTGAGCCGCGTGCCGCCCGGGACGGAGCTCAGGCTGCGGGTGGTGCGGCGTACCCACCTGGTGGACATCGCGCTTACGGTGCGCGAACCGCCGTAGCCGAGCAAGAGTCGCGCCTCTTGCTCGGCGGCGCGCTGCAACGGCCGCAGGCCGGTTTCGGCAATCTGACCCGCTTCACTCACACAGGCTCTCGAGGTACCCCTGCGCCGCCGCCGACAGCCGCTTGCGCGCCAGCGCCCGCGCCTTGGGGGCATCGACGAGGTACTCGAGAGGTCCGGAGACCAGCATCTGGCGGATGTGCGGATGGCGCATGGAGGCGCGCGCCATGCGGTTCAGCACGCTGAAGCCGCGGCTGATCACTCTCCCGGAAGCCCGGTTC
>JBOIAH010000015.1:0-1942 GCA_050739055.1 Steroidobacteraceae bacterium
ACCGCGGCGCGCGCCGCGGCGCAGCTCGCCTGCTTGGCGTCCTGCTTGAGGCTGGCCGCGTCCTGGCACGAGCCGGGCAGGAAATCGACGACCTCGGACAACAGCGTCACCGCATCGTCGAAGCGCAGGCGCCCGGTGTGAATGCCGGTGTCGATGCGCACGCGCAGATCCCGCAGCAGCTTGCCGCGCAGCTGATACAGGTGCTCCTCGGGAGAGTAGAAGCCGTGCGGCGCGGCGGGCTGCGGTTCCGCGAGCAACGCCTCGGCATACAGCGCCCAGCCCTCCGCGGCCATCGAGTCCTGCCACATGGACGAAGAGTCCTCGACGGCCCCCGGAGTCAGCCAGCGCACCGGCGAGATCTGCTCGCGGTACCGTGTCATGACCTTGTAGTGCCAGTCGTGCCCGGGAAAGCCTTCGTGGCCGGCCAGGTCGGGCATGGCGGCGTAGCTGTGTTGCGCGCTGAGCTCGGCCAGGTTATCGCCGGTCGGCGTGACATAGAAGCGCCCGACGCCGGTGTTCTTGAACGGCGGCGCGGGGTAGTACGCCGCCCCTTCGATGGATGCGCGCAGCGGCGGCGGGGTCATCGTGACCTCCAGGCGGTAGTCCGCCGGGACATCGAACAGGCCCGTGTCACGCGCGTACGCGACCAGCCGCTGACCGGTCTTGCGGTAGCCTTCGATCATCTCCGTATCCGATTGCGGTGCGGCGCGGCTGAGCTGCTCGAACACCTGGCGCACGATCGCGGGCCCGTCCCCGCTGAGTGACCACTGGTGGCTGTCGGCGATCTGGCGCGCGAGGCTCTCCATCGAGGTGCGCGTGCCCTGCACCACCGGCCAGGACTGGGTGAACAGCTCCGCCGCGGTGCCGGTGACGCGCAGATTGTTGCGCAGCGCCCAGTCGTATTCGGCCTCGCCGAACGCGAAGCGGTCGGCGCGATATTCACTCTTGAGCGCGGGAGCCGTCTGGTTGGCCCCTGGCCTGTCGAAGAAGGTGTCGCTGACGAACGCGCGCAGGTGGCGGTAGGCGGCCGCGGCGGCATCCCCGGCGGCCTGCAGATCCTGCAGCAGCGCGTCGCGGCGTGCGGAGCGGATGTCGCTCGCGGCGATCTGTTGCAGTGTCCGGCTGAAATACTCGGCGTCGGCCGCGGTGCTCTCCAGACCGTAGGCGGTGAGCACGCGCGCGTCCGGGGTGTTGTGCGCGCCGACGCCCGCGGCAAGCTGCTGCTCCGCGGTCGCCAGATACGCCGGCACCGCGCGGGTGCGCGCGAGCACCGCCTGCCATTCCGCGTCCGTGCCGTAAGTCGCGGCGCCGGTGGCGGTCATCCCCTGGATCTGCCAGTCGACGCCCCGGAACGGCTCATCCACGTATGAGTCGAGCGACTTCTGCTGGTGGCGCCGCACCGCATGCTCGTGCACCAGGAACGCGATTTCCGCCAGCGCCACCGAGCGGTCGATGCGCCGCCGGGCCGACAGCCCCGCTGGAGAGAGTGCGACGAATCGCGCGCGAAACTGCGCGAGCCGCGCGTCCTCCTCCCCGATGGCGTGCGGCGAGTAATCGCGCAGCCGGCCGTCGACATCGGAGAGCTGCGGATCAAAGGCAGAACCTCCCAGGTAGGTCGCGACCACCGGGAAGCCCGTGAGGACATACACCACGTAGTCATGCTCGACCCTGGCAAAGCGGGCGTCCGCCGATCGGCGCACCTGGACCGGCTGCGCCACCGGGGCCCGAGGCGGGGTGACCGGTACCGGTCGGGTAACAGGCGCCTGCAGCGGCTGGGCGAGCGCCGCCCGGGGCTGTCTCACCGGCGCCTGCGACTGCGCGGGCGCATCGTGCACGCAGCCGGCGGCGAGCAGCAGCGCGGCCGCCATGAACTGCCTATGTCGATCCACGATCACTCTCTCGTTTCCCACCTGCCCACGCCAAGCGGCGGGGCAGCATACGC
>JBOIAH010000016.1:0-1025 GCA_050739055.1 Steroidobacteraceae bacterium
CACAGGATGCACTCATCGTGCAGCACCTTCGCGGTAGCGTCGTAGAAGGTATAGTCGCTGCTCTTCCAGTCGCGATAGGTGCGCGGCGGGTCGTGGGCAAAGTACAGGCCGCTCATCGACGGGTGGCCAACGAAGCAGTGGGCGATACCGCGCGCCTTGAGAATCGAGCTCATGCCAGTGCGCAGGCGGGTGCCGTAGCCGGCGATGCGCTCGAGCGCGTCGGTCTCAGCGAGGATTTCCAGGGTCTTCTCCGCCGCGGCGAGCGACACCGGGTGGGCCGTGTAGGTGCCGCCGTGGGCCACGCCGCGCCCCAGCTTGCGCATGATGTCCTCGCGCCCGGCGAGCACCGAGATCGGATAGCCGTTGGCAACGGCCTTGGCGAACGTGCACAGGTCGGCCTGCACGCCGTACAACTCCTGCACGCCGCCGCGCGCGACGCGAAAGCCGGTCTTCACCTCGTCAATGATCATCACCACCCCGTAACGGTCGCACAGTTCGCGCGCCGCGCGTACGTAGGCGGGATCGGCGGCGATGCCTAAGCAGTTGCCCATGATCGGCTCGATGAGCAGACAGGCGATCGAGCCGCCGTGGCGCCTGAGCACGTCCTCGAGCTGATTGGCGTCATTCGCCTGCACGAAGTGCGCGAACTGCCGCGTGGAGAGCGGCACCCCCTCGCTGTACGGATAGACCTCCGGGTCGCCTACTTGCGTCCACTTGTCCATCGGCGTGTACCACATGGCCGCATCGAACAGCCCGTGGTAGCTGCCCTCGAGGATCACGTAGTTGTCCTTCCTGGTGTAGGCGCGGGCCAGGCGCAGCGCCGCCATGACCGCCTCGGTGCCGGAGTTGGAGAAGCGCACCAGCTGCGCCGCCGGCACCATGCTCGCGATGCGCTGCGCGACGCGGTACTCGGACTCGGTGGACAGTGCAAACACCCCGCCCACGTTCATGCCGGCGCGTGCGGCGGCATCCACCCGCGCATCGGCGTAGCCGAGGATCGCCGGGCCGTAACCCATGCGGTAGTC
>JBOIAH010000017.1:0-7628 GCA_050739055.1 Steroidobacteraceae bacterium
ACCACGACGTCACCGGCAGCATTCACGTGTTTCGCCCCAGCGCGAATCACACCTGGAGTGACACCAGGCTCGCGCTTCCTGCCGCGGGCTCGACCCATATCGTGACGGCGAACGCCTGGGGGCCTCAGGCACAGTTGCGTTTCGAGAGCTACACCACCCCGACGACGCTCTACGCGGATGCGGGCGACGGCAAGCCGGTGGCGATCAAGTCCCTGCCCGCGCGTTTTGATGTCTCCAACCTGACGACCGCGCAGTTCTTCGCCACCTCGAAGGACGGCACACCGGTGCCGTACTTCGTCACCCGGGCCCGTGATCTTACCGGACCTGCGCCGACGGTCCTGTACGGCTACGGCGGCTTCGAGATCTCGCTGACGCCGAGCTACTCGGCCAATTTCGGCATGCTGTGGCTGACGCGGGGCGGGGTGTTCGTGGTCGCCAACATCCGCGGCGGCGGCGAATACGGTCCGGCCTGGCACCAGGCGGCGCTGCTGCAGAATCGGCACAAGGCCTATGACGACTTCCAGGCGGTGGCTGAGGACATCGTGAAACGCGGCATCACGACGCCCCGGCAACTCGGAATCATGGGCGGCTCGAACGGCGGGCTTCTGGTCAGCGCCAACATGGTGGAGCGGCCCGAGCTGTTCGGAGCGGTGGTGTGCCAGGTCCCGCTCATCGACATGATCCGCTACACCCACATCGGCGCGGGGGCTTCCTGGGAGGCGGAGTATGGCGATCCGGACAAGCCCGCCGACCGCGCCTGGATCCTGCAGTACTCGCCCTACCAGAACGTGAAGCAGGGGCAGCGCTATCCGCCCGTGTTCTTCGTCACCGCCACCAGCGACGATCGCGTGACCCCGGTGCATGCGCGCAAGATGGCGGCGCGCATGGAGGCGCAGGGCCACAAGGTGCTGTTCTATGAGAACACCGACGGCGGGCACGCCGCGGCGGCGGATCACAAGCAGGCGGCCGAGATGTGGGCCCTGAGCTTCGTGTACCTGAAGCACAAGCTCGGAGCGGGCTAGAGGACGCTTGAGCGCGCGGGCCGGGGCGGCGGATGCGCTGCAGGTGCTGCGCGCGGCGCAGTGCGCGGCGGTTCCCTGGAAGAACGGCGGCGGGCTCACCCGCGAGGTCGCAGTCCATCCGCCGGGCAGCGATCTCGCACGGTTCGACTGGCGGGTCAGCATTGCGCAGATCCGCACGTCGGGTCCCTTCTCGGGCTTTCCCGGGGTGGAGCGTTGCATGGCGGTGCTGCAGGGGCGACTGTCCCTGGCCATCGACGAGCAAGCGGCGGTGAGTCTCTCGCCCGACTCCGCGCCGCTCGCCTTTTCCGGAGAGGTGCCGGTATTCGCCGCACCGCAGGGCGGGCCGGTCACGGATCTCAATGTCATGACACGGCGCGGGCGGTGCACTTCCCGGCTGGCGCGTTGCACCGTGCAGGAATCGGCCCTGCTGGAAACGCACGCGGGCACGACGCTCCTCATCGCCGGCTCTGACCTGCTCGTGCGCTGCGGCGCAGTTGAGCTCGAGCTCGGGGCGCTGGATGCCGCGTTGATCGGCGGCGGGCGGCGATGCATGGTCATCTCCGGGCACGCCGCGCCATACTTCCACCTCGTGCAGATCTGGAGTGCGGGGCAACCGGGAGGGTGAGCAGCCATGAAGTCAGAGCAACCCACCGTCGTCGTGACCGGAGCCTTCGGCGCGCTCGGGACGGCCGTGGCACGCCGGTTTGCGGCACGGGGCGCGCGACTCGGGCTGCTCGATCGCGCCGCGATCCCGGAGTGGGCAGCCCGCGAGTTTGTGGCGCCGCACGCGCTGCTCGGCGGCGTAGACCTCACCAGTCAGCAGGCGGCCGACAGCGCGCTGCGGACGATCCTCGCCCGCACCGGGGGCCTCGACGTACTCGTCAACGTCGGGGCTGGCGCGGCGGCGCGCGCTGCCGCGGGCATGGGGGCGTACACCGCGTCCAAGTCCGGAGTGGAGCGGCTGACAGAGGCGCTGGCCGCGGAGCTCAGGGACCACGGCATCACGGTGAACGCGATCCTGCCGGGCACCATCGACACTCCCGCCAACCGGGCCGACATGCCGGACGCCGACGTGACGCGCTGGGTGCACCCGGATGCCGTGGCGGATGTGGTCGTGTTCCTCGCATCCGAAGCGGCGCGCGCCGTGAACGGCGCCGCGCTGCGGGTCTTTGGACGCGGTTGAGTCGGCGAAAATCAAGATCCTGGCAACGGAGTTCGCTGCAGCCCCGCGAGACTTGGCGCGATCAGGCGCGGCGAGGGGCTGCCCGTTACCGCACCGAAACGCCCGGCATTCCAGTCGTCGGTTGCCTGCGCAATCTCCTCAGGCGTGCGCGCGACGAGGTTCCACCACAGCAGGATCTCCTCGCCGAACGGCACGCCACCGATCAGCAGGATACGCACCGCCGACTCGCACTCGATGCCGAGCTGTCCGCGACCGGGACCGAAGCAGAGCAGGGTCGCGGGGGCGAGCATTTCACCCTCGAGGAGGGCGGTGCCGCTCAGGACCAGTGCGGCATGCTCGAAGGCCGCATTCAGCGGCAGCCGGAGGGACGCCGCACCCGCCGCCGATACGTCGAGGCCGATGAGCGGCGAGAAGACTTCCGCGGGCGAGGTCTGCCCGAATGCGGTCCCGGCGAGCACCCGCAGGCTGAAGCCTCCCGTCTCGATCACCGGCAGCCGCGGATAGTTCCGGAAGGCGGGCGGTCGGTGGCGCTCTGCGTCGGGCAATGCGATCCACAGCTGCGCCGCATGCAAGCGGCCCGCGTGACCGGGCGCGGAGTCTTCGGCGTGGACAATCCCGGCGCCGGCCGTCATGAGGTTGACCTGGCCCGGCGTAATCACCTGCTCGTTGCCGAGGCTGTCGCGGTGAACCACCGTGCCCTCGATCATCCAGGTGAAGGTCTGCAGCCCGATGTGCGGGTGCGGGCCGACGTGCAGCCCGCCGCCCCCGGGAAACTCCATCGGTCCGGCGTGATCCAGAAAGCACCACGCGCCCACCGTACGGCGGTGCATGTTGGGCAGGGCGCGCCGGATGGTGAGGCCGCCGCCGATCTCAGCGGTCCGTGTCTGGAGGCGTTCGGGGGGCGGGTCGGTCATACGAGCGAACTGGCGATGCGCACCTCGCCGCTCAGCACCCTGTGGATCGGACACTTGTTGGCAATCTCCAGCAGCCGCTCGCGCTGCTCGGCGCTCAATTCCCCGCGCAGGGTGATGCGGCGACGGATATCGCTGACGCCCGCAGCCGGGACGCCGTCGGGGTTGAATTGCAGCTCGACTTCCACGCCGCGCAGCGGCCAGCCCTTGCGGCCGGCGTACATGCGCAGAGTGATCGCCGTGCAGGTGCCAAGGCTCGACAGCAACAGGTGAGTGGGCGTCGGGCCGCGGTTTGCCCCGCCGCCCTCGAGCGGCTCGTCGCCCAGCCACTGGTGCGCCAGGTTGTCGGTCAGGGTGACGGTGTAGGGCGTTTCGCCGATGACGGCGTGGACCGTAGGCGTGCTGCTCATGGGGGCTTGCTCACTTCCTTACCAGTGATTCGATGCGCGTGTCGGGCACCAGCCAGATCAACGCCACCACGACGTACAGGGTGATGGCGATCCATGGACGAACGAAGGCCAGCACGACGGCCGCGATATACAGGATGACGGACAGCTTGCCCTTCAGGTCATCGCCGAGCGCCACGGCGAGGCGCGAGGTGCGTCCGTTCAGTGCAATGATCTGTGCCTGCAGGATGGTGTAGCTCAGCGCCGCGCACAGCAGCACCACGCCGTAGGCGGCCGTGGGCAGGGGGGTGAACCCGGCCTCGTCGAGCCAGCGGATCACGAATGGCACGAGCGACAGCCAGAACAGCAGCGCGAGGTTCGCCCACAGCACCCGGCCATTCACCCGCTCGGTGACGTGCAGCATGTGGTGGTGGTTGTTCCAGAAGATGCCGACGTTCACGTAGCTCAGCAGATAGGTCGCGAGCAGCGGAAGATTCGCCTGGAAGGCGGCAAAATCGCCGCCCCGCGGGACCCGGATCTCCAGCACCATGATGGTGATGATGATGGCTACCACCCCATCGGTGAATGCCTCCAGGCGGGCGGTATTCATGGCTCAGGTCCGCAGTGCGTCACGCCTGAGCCATTATGAAGTTCCGGCGGCTGTCACGTCACGCGCCGCGCCCAACACCTCGGGCACGATCTGCCGAACGTCATCCTCGGTCGTGCGGTGGTTCACGAAGCACGCCCGCAGCGCAAATTGCCCGCGGATCGAGGCGTTGGAGAGGTACACGCGGCCGCGCTCGATCACGCGCCTGAGTATCGCTTCGTTGAGCGCATCGGCCTGCCACGCCGGGCGCGGCCGGTAGCGGAAGCACACGGCACTCAAGTCGACCGGCGCGAGCAGCTCGAGCGTGGTGGTGCCGGAGATCACCCCGGCGAGTTGCCGCGCGTGCGCGAGATCGGCCCGGATCGCCGCGCGGAAGGCCGCGAGCCCGTGGTAGCGCAGCGACAGCCACAACTTCAGCGCCCGGAAGCGCCGCGACAACTCCAGCGACTCGTCGAAGTACGCGAAGGACTCCACCGGGTCGGAGGCGAGCGATTTGGCGTAGTCGCCGGTATAGGAGAACGCGGTGCGCGCCGCCGGTGCGCTCTTGTACAGCAGCAGGCCGCAGTCAAGCGGCTGGTAGAGCCACTTATGCGGATCCAGCGAGAGCGAATCCGCCAGGTTCAGGCCGCCGAATTTTTCGGGAGCCGCCAGCGCGGCGAGCACTCCGTAGGCACCGTCGACGTGCAGCCACAGATCATGCTCGCGGCATACCGCCGCGATGGGCTGCAGCGGATCGATGGAGCCGGTGTTGACCGTACCGCCGGTCGCCACGACTGCGCAGGGCGTGGCGCCGGCGGCCCGGTCCGCCTCGATCGCGCGCCGCAGTTGCCCGACGTCCATGCGAAAATCCTCGTCGACCGCGACAGTGCGCAGGTTTCTCCGCCCCAGTCCCAGCAGCGCCATGGCCCTGGGGATCGACATGTGCACTTCACTGGAGGCGTACACCACTCCGGGGCGCACGCCGGTTTCGTTGCCCGGCAGCTTCGCCTCGCGCGCCATGGCGAGCGCCATCAGGTTGGCCGCCGAGCCGCCGCCGCACAGGCTGCCGGCAAATCCCTCACAGCCGAGCGCGGCGGCGAGTGAACTCACGACCTGCCGCTCGATGGTCACGGCCGCCGGGGCCGAGCGCCACGCGGTGACGTTCTGGTTGAGGATACTCGCCAACAGGTCGGCGAGCGCGGCCACCGGCTCCCCGGAGCCGAGCACATAGCCGTAGAAGCGCGGCGACGGCGCGCGCGACAGGGCGAACACCTCGCCCAGCGCATCGAGCGCACGGGCCCGCAGGCCCTCCTCGGGCAACGGTGCCGCGAGGGCCTGCGCCACCGACTCGCCCGACACGGCTGGAAAGGCGCGCGCGTCCGTCAGCCCGGCAAGAAACTCGGCGGCCATGTCCGTGAGGCGAGCGGCGAGGGCGCGGAATTCGGTGTTCGGCAGGTCCAGTGCATTCATGGGGCAGCCCGTGGCGGCGGCGCGGCGTGCGCCGATACTACACGGGTGAGTGGTTTATGATGTGCGCCCATGATCGACCCCGCCGTCGGCGCACTGCTCGTCGGATGCTTCGCGTTGCTGTTCGCGAGCGCGGCGCTGCACAAACTGCGGGGACTCGCGCGGTTCGGCGCGGTGTTGCGCGCCTACCGGGTGTTGCCCGAGGGTGCCGCGCGCCACCCCTGGGTGGTGCCGGTGCTCGAGTTGAGCGTGGCGGTGGGGTTGCTGGCCGGTGCGCCGCAGGCCTTCGCGACGCTCGCCGGCGCGGCGCTGCTCGTGTGTTACGCCGGGGCGATCGCGCTCAATCTCGGCCGCGGCCGGCGCGACCTGGCCTGCGGCTGCGGCGGAGCGGACCAGGAGCGGCCGATTGCGCCCTGGATGGTGTGGCGTAACTGCGGGCTCGCGCTGCTGCTGGCGACGACGCTCGCTTCGTGGACGGCCCGGCCGCTGCTCGCCACCGATGCGCTCACCATCGGGGCGGGGATGGCGGCCGCCGCACTCTTATATATGAGTCTGGATCGCCTCTTCGGCCGGGTGACGCCGCGCACCGCGGCACTGCGGGGCCCGGGATGACGGCGCTCGCCATTTCCAACGTGGTGCTGTGGGTGCTGGTGGTGGTGCTGTCGGCGGTGGTGCTGGCGCTCACCCGGCAGCTCGGGGTGCTGCACGAGCGCATCGCGCCGGCCGGCGCGCTCATGCTCAATCGCGGTCTCACGGTCGGGGACCCCGCCCCGGTGCTCGAGGTCACGGATCTCGAGGGCCGCGCCTTGCAGGTGGGCGTGGCGCGCACCGACGGCCGCAGCACGCTGCTGCTGTTCGTGTCGCCCACCTGCCCGGTGTGCAAGTCCCTGCTGCCGGCGGTCAAGTCGAGCCGCAAGGAGGAGCGCGCCTGGATGGACGTGATCCTGGCGAGCGACGGCGACACGAGCGAGCAGCGCAGCTTCGTGCGTGCCCAGGGACTCGAGGGCATTCCCTACGTGGTGTCGGCAGCCCTCGGACTTGCTTTCCAGGTGAGCCGCCTGCCGTTCGCGGCGCTGCTCGATGAGCGGGGCGTGGTGCGCGCGCGCGGTCTCGTCAACTCGCGCGAGCACCTGGAGAGCCTGTTCGAGGCCAAGCGGCTCGGGGTCGCATCGCTGCAGGAGTACTTCTCCGGCGCCGCGTAGCGCCGCTCTTCAGGAGAGGCTATGAATCCGGACTCGATGGATCAGGCGGTATGGGCGGTGATCGCCGACTACGAGGAGCGCGCTGCTCGCGAGGAGAAACTCTGGAGCGAGCTGTCGCCGGAGGAGGCGACGCGGCGCCGGGACGAGATGCTGCTGCCGGTCGGACGCGCGACCGGGATGCTGCTCAACCTTCTGGCGAAGGAGGGCGAGGCACGCCGGATACTCGAGGTGGGCAGCTCCTATGGATACTCGACCACCTGGCTCGCGGAAGCCGCGCGGGCCGTCGGCGGCCGGGTGATCTCGCTCGAGCTGCAGGCGGCGAAGACCGAATACGCGCACGCGCAACTGGCCCGCGCCGGACTCGCCGACTACGTCGAGTTTCGCATCGGTGATGCCCTCGCGAGCCTTGGCGCTCTGCCCGGGCCGTTTGACCTGGTGCTGATCGACCTGTGGAAGGATCTGTACGTGCCGGTCTTCGACCTGCTGCATCCGAAGCTCGCCCAGGGCGCGATCATCGTCGCCGACAACATGCTGCAACCGGAGAGCGCGCGACCCCACGCGCAGGCCTACCGCAGGCGGGTGCGCGCGGCGCGCGACATGACCTCGGTGCTGCTCCCGCTGGGCAACGGGATCGAGGTCAGTCGCTATCAGTGAGCGCGATTCCAGCTCCCATGGCTGCGTACTCCTACCGCATCGTCAACGTGTTCACCCAGGGGCACAGCCCCTTAAGCGGCAACCCCCTGTGCGTGTTCGAGAAGGCACAGGCGCTCGACACGGCAAGAATGCAGGCGCTGGCACTGCAGTTCAACCTCTCGGAGACCACGTTCATTCTGCCCTCCGAGAAGGCGAGCGCGGCGGTGCGGATTTTCAC
>JBOIAH010000018.1:0-2017 GCA_050739055.1 Steroidobacteraceae bacterium
GGTCAGAATGCCGATGGCGTACGGCGTATCCAGCACCGGCGTTGTTCCGAGCGGCCCGAGCGAATCCACGGCCGTCGCGCGGTAGTTCTCCGGCTGCTCCCGGGGAGCCGTGATCAGCACACGGGACAACCCGCTCTGCCCCGGCTGCTCCGGCGGCGGCGCGGGATCGCCGGCATGCGCGATCGCGGTGAACATCAGGGGCAGCAGCGCAGGCAGCACGTGCAGGGCGGCTCGGTTCGTCATGCGCCGGAAAGCTAGCACGCGCGATCTGCGTTAACGATATGAACGCGAGCGCATAGGTCGGGCGCGAGTCGTTATAATGTGCGGGCTGACTCCGCGCCGATGCTGGGCGACGAACTGGTCGAGGACCAAGTGGGATCCACGGCAATCACACCGCAAATGGCCGAAGCGGCGATTGACGCCCGGCTGACTCCTTTGCCGGCCGAGTCGCGTCCGCTCGAGCAGTGCATCGGGCAGACACTGCGTCAGGATATCTACGCCGAGCGGGACAACCCGCCCTTTGACCGCGTGTGCATGGACGGCATCGCGATCGACAGCACCGCCTTCGGCCGCGGTGTGCGCCGCTACCTGATCGAGGCAACCCAGGCGGCCGGCTCGCCGGCCCTGACACTGGCGAACTGCGAGCACGCCGTCGAGGTGATGACCGGTGCGATCCTGCCGCACGGCACCGACTGCGTGATTCCGCTCGAGGAGTACGCCGTGGCGGACGGCATCGTCTCGCTTAACACCGACGTCGTCGGTAAGGCGTACCGCAACGTGCAGCGGCGCGGTGCGGACAGCCAGCCCGGGGTTGCGATGCTCAAGGCAGGCACTGTCCTTGGAGCACCGGAGATTGCCGTGGCCGCATCGGCGGGCCTCGCCAGCATCCGCGTGAGCCGTCAGCCGAATCTCATGATTATCTCGACCGGCGATGAGCTGATCGAGCCGGGCGAGCCAATCGCCGCGCACCAGGTGCGGCGCTCCAATGCCTACGCGATCGTGGCCGCGCTCCGTGCGCACGGCCTGCAGAAGGTCGCGAACGATCACCTCCCTGACAATGAAGGGATATTGCGCGAGCGGCTGGCGCGGCATCTTGCCGGGCGCGACCTGTTAGTCCTGAGCGGCGGCATCTCCAAGGGAAGATTCGACCTGGTGCCGAAGGTGCTGAAGGACCTCGGTGTGCGGGAGGAATTCCACCAGGTCGCGCAGCGCCCCGGCATGCCGATGTGGTTCGGCGTCGCCGGTGGTGGCCAGGCGGTGTTCGGCCTGCCGGGGAATCCCGTCTCCACCCTGTTGTGCCTGAGACGTTACGTCATCCCGGCGATCGCCGCGGCGATGGGCGCTCCGCGGGCGCCGCCCGAACCCATCGCGCTGGGGTCGCCCGCGAAATTCGGCCGTTCGGTGACGTATTTCCTGCCGGTCGCCGTGCGTCACGACGATCACGGACGTGTGTTTGCGCTGCCGCGGCCACCGAACGGTTCGGGCGACTTCCTGGCGCTCGCCGGAACCCAGGGCTTCGTCGAGCTCCCGCCGCGGGCCGATGCATTTCCCGAAGGCTTCGTCGTGCGTCTGTACCGGTGGTAGCCACGGTTCTTTCGGAAAAGGCGAGACCTCAGCTGGGCCCTGCCCGCTCGAGCCGCTGCGCGATTGCCGCGAGATCCGCACGCGTGTTGAGGTTGGCGAACGCCTCCGCGCGCTCGAAGTGGACGCGCTTCGCGCCGATGCTCGCCAACATCCGCCAGGTGGGCGGGTGTGCGCCGCCGGCCAGCGCCGCTGCGACCGCCTCGAGTGCGCTCACGGGCCACACGGCGCACAACGGCTGCAGGCCATCGGGCGTCTCGGCCAGGGCAGCGCCGGGGCCTGCGGCCTCGATCAGGCGGGCGAAGAGCTCATCCGGAAGTAACGGCGCATCACACGGGCTCACGGCCAGGGAGCGGGCACCCAGACTGCCCGCCCACGCGAGCCCCGCCTTGACGCCGGCCAGGGGGCCCGCGGCATCGCCGGCGGCATCGTGCAC
>JBOIAH010000019.1:0-10241 GCA_050739055.1 Steroidobacteraceae bacterium
GGCGCGCCGGCGAGCCGTGCGCGCGGGACCATGGCGATGCAATCGACCGGACAGGGCGCCACGCACAGTTCGCACCCCGTGCACAGCGCCAGCACCACCGTGTGCATCTGCTTGTGGGACCCGACGATCGCATCGACCGGGCAGGGCGGCAGGCAGCGGGCGCAGCCGATGCAGGCCTCCTCGTCGATCTGCGCGACCCGCTGCGGTCCCTCGGTCCCGCTCAGCGGATTGAGGGGCAGAGGCGCGCGCTGCAGCAGGGCCGCGAGCGCCGCGATGGTGGCCGAGCCGCCGGGCGGACACTGGTTGATTGCGGCGCTGCCGGCCGCGATCGCCTCGGCGTAGGGCCGGCAACCGGGGTATCCGCAACGCGTGCACTGCGTCTGCGGCAGCAGGGCGTCGATGTCGTGCGCGCTGATCATGCGGGTGGCTTGAGGCCGGCGCCGCCGCTTCAGCTGATCCTCATGCCGGGAACCGCGCCGCTGTCGGGCGACAGCAGATACAGGCCGGGGGCCGCGCCGCTCGCCGCCAGCACCATGCCTTCCGAGACCCCGAACTTCATCTTGCGCGGTGCAAGGTTCGCGACCACGACGGTGAGCCGGCCCTGCAGCGCCGCCGGGTCGTACGCCGACTTGATCCCGGCGAACACCGTGCGCGTTTCCGCTCCCAGATCGAGCGTGAGCTTCAGGAGCTTGTCCGCGCCGGCCACATTTTCCGCGCCCACGATGCGTGCCACGCGCAGGTCGATCCGCTTGAACTCCTCGAGGGACACCGGCGCCGCGTCGGCCACCCGGGCAGAGTCGGCCCCGGCCCCGGCAGTGGCGGGCGGCGCGGTCTCGATTTCAAACAGCGCATCGAGTTGCTTCGGCTCCACGCGCGTCATGAGGTGCCGGTACGGATTGATGCGCTCCGGCAGCGTCTCGGCGTCGCTCCAGCGGAAGGCGCGGTCGAGCCCGAACAGCTCGCGCGCGACCCGCGCGGCGAGCTCCGGCATGACCGGGGCCAGCAGCACCGACAGCACTTTGAAGCCGTACAGCGCGCGCGAGCACACCGTCTGCAGCTCCGCGCCCCGGGCCGCATCCCGGGCGAGGATCCACGGCTGGCGGGCATCGAACTCCTGGTTGATGCGGTCCGCGACCGCCATGATGTCGCGCATCGCCCTGCCGAACTCGCGCGCTTCGTAAGCGTCGCGTACCGCCGTCGCGAGCGCGCGGGCGTTGGCGGTCAGCGCCGCCGCATCCTCCGCGTAGCGCAGCTTGCCGTCGAACTGCCGGCTGATGAAGTTGGCCGCGCGGCTGGCGATGTTGACGTACTTGCCGATGAGGTCGCTGTTGACGCGCGCCACGAAGTCATCCGGGTTGAAGTCCAGATCCTCGACGCTCGCGTTGAGCTTTGCGGCGATGTAGTAGCGCAGCCACTCGGCGTTCATGCCGATGTCGAGGTAGCGCAGCGGGCTGATCCCGGTGCCGCGCGACTTCGACATCTTCTCGCCCGAGACGGTGATGAAGCCGTGCACGTACACGTGGTCCGGGACCTTGTACGGGGGGCCGGCGAACCTGAGCATCGCCGGCCAGAACAGCGTGTGGAAGTAGATGATGTCCTTGCCGATGAAGTGGATCTGTTCGGTGTCGGGCGCGGCGAGGAACTCCTCGAAGCTGCGCGGCTCCCCGTTGGCGCGCGCCCGGCCGCTCTCGAAGTAGTGCTTGAGGGAGGCGAGGTAGCCGATGGGCGCATCCAGCCAGACGTAGAAGTACTTGCCGGGCGCATCGGGGATCGGGATGCCGAAATAGGGCGCTTCGCGCGAGATGTCCCAGTCGCTCAAGCGCCGGTCGCCGCGGCCCGAGAGCCACTCGCACGCCTTGTTGACGACCTGCGGCTGGAGCCGCCCGGGCGCGTCGAGCCATTGCTTCAGGAACGCGACGCACCTGGGGTCGGACAGACGGAAAAAGAAGTGCTCGGAAGCTTTGAGCACCGGCTGCGCGCCGCTCAGCACCGAGTACGGGTTGATGAGATCGGTCGGCGCGTACACGGTGCTGCACACCTCGCAGGCGTCGCCGAATTGATCCCGGGAGTGACAGTTCGGGCACTCGCCCTTGAGGTAGCGGTCGGCGAGGAACATGCCCTTGACCGGGTCGTAGAACTGCTCGATCTCCTTCTTATATATGAGATCCGCCGCCTTGAGCCGCGCATACACGTCGCGCGACAGCGCGGCGTTCTCCGGGGAGTCGGTCGAATGCCAGTGATCGAAGCTGAGGTGGAAGCCCTGCAGGTACTTGCGCCGCCCGGCGGCGATGCGCGCGACGAGGGCTTGCGGCGTCACGCCCTCGGCCTGCGCCTTGAGCATGATCGGCGCGCCGTGCGCGTCGTCGGCGCCGACAAAGTGCAGCTCATGTCCCTGCATGCGCTGGAAGCGCACCCAGATGTCCGCCTGGATGTACTCCATGATGTGCCCGATGTGAAACGGGCCGTTGGCGTAAGGCAGCGCCGTGGTGACGAAGATCTTGCGAGCCATCGGGGCTAGTTTACACAGCTCGCCCGCGCTCGTGCCGGCGGGCTCAGCCGGAGTCCTTGACCTCTTCGAACTTACCCTTGTTGATGGCCTTCTTGTAGGCCTCCATGCCGGTGATCTGTCGCTGCTCGAGCAGCTGTTGGATCGCCGTGTCCATGGTGCGCATGCCGAACTGCGCGCCCGCCTGCATGGTGTTCTCGAGCTGGTCGAGCTTGCCCTGGCGGATGAGATTGGACGCGGCCGGCGTGTTCACCAGGATCTCGAGCGCCGCCACGCGGCCCTGCTTGTCGGCGCGCTGCAGCAACTGCTGCGAGACCACGCCGCGCAGCGATGTCGACAGCATGGTGCGCACGTGCGACTGCTTGTCGGACGGAAACACGTTGACCATGCGATCGACCGTCTGCGCCGCGCCGTTGGTGTGCAGCGTGCCCATGACCAGAATGCCCATCTCCGCCGCGGTGACCGCGATGCTCATGGTCTCCAGATCGCGCAACTCGCCCACCAGGATCACGTCCGGGTCCTCGCGCAGGGCGGAGTGCACCGCGGAAGAGAAGCTCGGGCTATGCACCCCGATTTCGCGCTGACTGATGAGGCAGCTCTTTCTCTCGTGCACGAACTCGATCGGATCCTCGACGGTGAGGATGTGGCCCTTCACGCGCCGGTTGATGTCGTCGATCATCGCGGCCAGCGTGGTGGACTTGCCCGACCCGGTCTTGCCGGTCACGAGGATCAGTCCGCTGATGGCCCGGCACATCTGCCGCACCGCTTCGGGCATCTTCAGCTCATCGAGCGTGAGCGCCTTGGAGGGAATCGCGCGGAACACCGCGCCCATGCCGTTCAGCTGCCGCATGACGTTGACGCGGAAGCGGCCGCGATCCGCGAGCGTGTAGGCGAAGTCCGCGCCGTCCTTGCTCTCGAAGCGCTCCAGCGCGGTCTTGGGCATGATCTCGTAGAGCGCCTGCTTGACGGATTCCGCGGCGAGTTTCTCCGGCTTGAGCCCCGTGAGGTCGCCGTGCACGCGGATGCGCGGCGGGTCCCCGGCGATGAAGTGCAGGTCCGAGCCGCGCTTCTCCAGCACCTCGATCAACAGCGAGTCGACTTGCGCCATGGCGTAAGCAGCGGCTGCTTCAGGCCGCCGACCCCGACACCGGCGCGGGCCCCGAGCCGCTGATATCGACCTTGGGAAGCATGGTGGTGTCGGTGACGTACCTCTGGAAGGCGCGCTTTTCGGCCGCGTAGGTGTAGGCGTCGTCGGGGTCGATGGTGCGGGCGGCGATCGCCCCCAGCAACGCCTGGTCCATGAGCTGCATCCCGAGGTCGCGTCCCGTCTGCAGCTGGGTCGGGATCTGGTGGGTCTGCTCGGTCTGGATGAGCTTGGCGATCGCCTTGGTCATCATCAGCACTTCGCAGATCGCCTTGCGGCCGTGCCCGTCGGCAGTTTTGACCAGCACCTGAGTGACCACCGCCAGCAGACTCTGCGCCAGGAAGCTCTTGGTCTGCTCGCGTTCCTCGACCGGCAGCGCGTCGATGATGCGATCGATGGTCTTGACCGCACTGGTGGTGTGCAGCGTGCCGAGCACCAGGTGCCCGGTTTCCGCTGCGGTCATCGCCATCGAGATCGTCTCGGAGTCGCGCAGCTCGCCGACCAGGATCACGTCCGGGTCTTCGCGCATCGCCGCGCGCACCCCTTCCGCGAAGCTCGGGATATGCGTGCCGAGCTCGCGCTGGATGACCTGGCAGTTCTTGCTCGGGTGCACGAACTCGATCGGATCCTCGAGGCTGATGATGTTGAGCCTGCGGGTCTGATTCAGGTGATCGATCATCGCGGCGAGGGTGGTGGACTTGCCGGTGCCGGTGGAGCCGGTGACCAGCACCATCCCCTGATGGAAGTCGCACAGCTTGGTGACCACCGGCGGCAGGGCGAGCTTGTCGAGCGTCGGGACGTCTGCCGGGATGGCGCGGAAGGTGGCGCCGATACCGGTGTCCTTGCGGTAGACGTTCACGCGGAAGCGGCCGCCTTCGGCGGACACGTACGAGAAGTCCAGGTCATTTCCCTTGGCGAAGTGCTGGTTCTGCGAGTGCGTGAGGATCTCGGCGATATACCCTTCAAGCTCCACCGCCCGCACGTCGCGGAACTTGATCGGCAGCAGGTCGCCGTGCATGCGCAGCATCGGGGGCACCCCGACCGCCAGGTGCACGTCCGAGCACCCTTGCTGCGTGCCGAGCTTCAGGAACGCATCGATGCGGGCCAAACGATCACTCCTTGAGGAGGCGTAATGGGTAGGCCGTGAAATTTGACCTAACGCACGACCTTTGGCAAGGCGCGGGACGGTTCCACCGGCAAGGTGAGGCGCGCCGGCCGCGTGCGCCTATTACAGGAAGCGCCGCAGCGCGCCGCCCAGCTCGTCCATGGTCTGGAAGCGCTTGGCCTTGTCGACCGCCATCGACCTCATCACCAGGTCGGAAAGTCCCGGCGGCAGGCCGGGGTTGACGTCATGGGCGACGCGCGCCTTGCCTTGCACGTGCTGATACATGACCGACATGTGATCGCCACGCGAGTACGGCGGCACGCCGGTTACCATCTCGTAGAGCATGACGCCGAGCGCGTAGATGTCGGCGCGCTCGTCGACCTTCTTGCCGAGGATCTGCTCGGGCGCCATGTACTTCGGGGAGCCGATGACGTAGCCGGTCTTGGTGAGCTGAGTGTCACCCTCGCGGTGCGCCGCCGCTACGCCGAAGTCCACCACCTTGAGAAATCCCTCCTGGTTGATCAGCACGTTGGCGGGCTTGAGGTCACGATGCACGATACCGAGCTGGTGCGCGACGGCCATGCCGGTGCAGATGTCGATGCCGAACTGCACGGCGCGCTTCAGTTCGATCGGCTTCTCGTTGACCACTTCGCTGCCGAGGGTGTGCGAGGGGAAGTACTCCATGGAGATGGCATACAGTCCCTGGATGTACAGGAAGTCGTAGATGCGGATCACATTCTGGTGGGTGATCTTGCGCGAGTAGCGCAGCTCGTGGACGAAGCGCTTCATCACTTCCTCGTCCTGCGAGACATTCGGATTAAGGAACTTCAGGATCAGGCGCTCATCGACCACCGTGTCCTCCATGAGCAGCACGGTGCCGAAGGCGCCGCGCCCGATGCGGTCGATGTACTTGTAGCGGCCCTCGATGACGTCGCCGGGCTTGAGCGTCTGGATGTCGAGCCGCGCGGCGGCCTCGGCCTGCTTGGCGGCCTGGGCGAGCGCCTGGTCGGAAATCAGCAGCGTCTTGGCCCCCTCGGCCGCGGTCGGCTGCGGCGGCCGCACCTGCGGCGCCGGGGTCGCCGGCACCGCCGGCATCGTCGGCATCGTCGGGGGGAGCGTGCCGGGCGCGAGCGTCGTGATGCCGGCGATGCGGTTGTTGAGCTCGGTCACCGCGGCGCTTGCCATGCGCGAGATGGTCTGGTCGGGCGAGGCGGCCTGCGCCTGCAGCTCGGTGCGCACCTGCTCGACGCGGCTTGCGTCGGTCACCTTGGAGAGCGCCTGGATGGCCTCGATGCGGATCTCGCGCTCGGGCCGCGCCACCAATGGCAGCAGCGTATCCACGAGCTTAGCGTCGCCGAGCTTGCCGAGCGCGCGCACCACGATCGGCGTCGCCTTGCCGTGGCTTCCGGTATGCAGCATTTCCATCAGGCGCGGCACCGCGCGCTTGCTGCCGATCTCGGCGAGCGCGTCCACCGCGCGCTCGCTGACCCACCAGTCGCTGTCGCGGGTGGCCTGGATGAGCGAGTCGATCGCGCGCTCGTCCTTGGTCTGGTTGAGGATCTCGATCGCCGCGCGGCGGATGTCCTCGTCCTTGTCGCGCACCAGCTGCAGCACCGCGTCGATCACCTTGGGTCCGCCGATCTTGCCGAGCGCATCGGCGGCGCGGCTGCGCACCCACCAGTCGCTGTCCTTGAGCGCGGCGAGCAGGTATTTGACGGACTTGGCGTCACCGACCTCGTTCAGCACCTCGACGGCGGCGCGGCGCGCGTTCTCGTTCTCGTCCTTGAGGACCTCGATCAGGTAGCGGATCGTCTCCGGATGATTGGCCTTGATGACGACATCGATGGCGCGGTTGAGCACATCGATCTCCGGGTCGCGCAGCAGTGCGCACACCCGCTCGATGTCGATCGGCCCGTCCATGCGCTGCAGCGCCGACAGCGTGGCTCCACGGATCAGCTTGTTGGGATCCTTGAGCAGGCCCTGCAGCGCGGTCTGGACCTCCGGGGTGTTGAAACGCGCCAGCGTGTTGATGATGTGCACGCGCGCGATCGGGTCCTTGCCCTGCACGCGCCCGATGAGCTCGGGAATCGCCGCCTTGTCGGCGATCTCGCCGATGACGCGGAACAGCGCGGCCTTTTCGTTCGGTTCCTGGGCGTAGGCGGCGTTGAGCAGCTCGCGCACTCCAAAGCGCGCCTTGTGCGCCGCGATCACCTCCAGCACGGCGGACTTGGAGACCCCCGGGGTGTTCAGCGCCTCGAGCAGCAGGTGCGCCGGATAGGCGCGGTTGCTGGTGAGCGCCCAGGAGATCCCGGCGACGACCCGCGGACTGCCTTCGACCAGCCCACGCACGAACTCGGGGAAGGTCTTCTGGTTGACCATACTCGCGAGCACTTCCACGAAAGCCAGGGTCGAGCCCTTGTCGGCGTCGGGGAGTGCTGCGAACACGGACTCGATGGCGCCGGGTCCGACTTCCTTCAGCCGGGCGATGGCCTTTTGCGTCGCGGGGCTGGCCGGGTCGTTCGATGACCGGATCTCGGTGACCAGCCGGTCAGCGCGCAGGTTTGTGAAAAAACTCATTCAGTCTTTCGCTTGAGGCAGCTCCGCTACGCCTCCGGCGCGTCCTCGCAACAGGAGCTTTGGGTGGCAAGACTCAGCGCAGGTCCGCCCATCGCGGGCGCGGGTGCAAGCAAATCGTCCGAGCAACGTATCGTCGAGATTATGCCACAGCCTCACCATGAGGCCCGTCACGGCCGAAGCTGCACGGCACCCTCCCAGCCCCTACAATCTGTCAGCAGTTCCCACCACCTATCCATATGACACTCGAACCCCCTGAGAACGCCGTGCGCGCCGTGCTCGACGCCTATATTGATCCGTACCTGGGCGAGACACTCGGCGCCGCGCAGGCGGTCCGCGGGGTGAGCGCCGCCGCGGGGGGCTACACGGCACGGATTGCACTCGGCTACCCGGTGGGTGGGTATCGCGACGAGCTCGGTGCCGCCCTGGAGGGGGCGCTCGCCGCGGCGGGCATCCGGGCGCGGCTCGCCGTCGAGCTGGAGTCCGACATCCGCGCCCACTCCGTACAACGCACCCTCAAACCCCTGGGCGGGATCAAGAACATCGTGGCGGTGGCTTCCGGCAAGGGCGGTGTCGGCAAGTCCACGGTAGCCGTCAATCTGGGGCTCGCCTGGGCCGCGCAGGGCGCCCGCGTCGGGATCCTGGACGCCGACATCTACGGGCCCAGCCAGCCGCTCATGCTCGGGCTTGCGAACGAGCGACCCGTCTCGGCCGACGGCAAGCACCTGCGCCCGCTCGTAAGCCACGGCGTGATCGCGATGTCGATCGGGTTCCTGGTCGATGCCGAGCAGCCCATGGTGTGGCGCGGTCCGATGGTGACGCAGGCACTCACCCAGCTGCTCACCGAGACGCAGTTGGGAGCACTCGACTACCTGGTGGTCGACATGCCCCCCGGCACCGGGGACATCCAGCTCACGCTCGCACAGCGCGTGCCGGTAGCGGGTGCGGTGATCGTGACCACGCCCCAGGACATCGCGCTGGCGGACGCGCGCAAGGGCCTGAAGATGTTCGAGAAGGTCGCGGTGCCGGTGCTCGGTATCGTCGAGAACATGAGTGTTCACATCTGCTCGAACTGCGGACACGCCGAGCACATCTTCGGCGCCGGCGGCGGCGCCCGCATGGCGCAGCAGTATGGCGTGAAGCTCCTCGGGGAGCTGCCGCTCGATGGCAGCATCCGCGAGGAGACCGACGCCGGGCGGCCGACGGTGGTGGCGGCGCCTGCTTCCGCGCGCGCGCGGCCGTACTTCGAGATGGCGCGGCGCACCGCGGGCGCGCTGGCGTTGCGCGCCCGCGACCGCAGCAGCGTATTTCCGACCATCGTGGTCGAGGAGACCTGATGAGCATCAAGTCCGACAACTGGATCCGGCGCATGGCGCGCGAGCAGCGGATGATCGAGCCGTTTGCGGCCGAGCAGGTCCGTGAACGCGACGGCCACAGGATCGTCTCCTACGGCACCTCCAGCTACGGCTACGACGTACGCTGCGCGAACGAGTTCAAGATCTTCACCAACATCAACTCCACGATCGTCGACCCGAAGAATTTCGACGAGAAGAGCTTCGTCGACTTTCACGGGGACGTGTGCATCATCCCGCCGAACTCGTTCGCGCTGGCGCGCACGGTGGAGTACTTCCGCGTACCGCGCAACGTACTCGCGTTGACTGCCGGAAAATCGACCTACGCGCGCTGTTTCCGCGGTGACACGCGTGTGGCACTGGTTCACGGTACTTCCGCGACCCTGGAAGAAATGGTTCGGGGACACGAGTCGGGTGAGCTGTATTGGGGATACAGCATCGGTCCGGCTGGCCGGCTGATCGTGACCCTGCTGGATGCGCCGCGATATATCGGGCGCGATGCGCTGGTGGAAATCTCTCTCGACGGCGGCGAGGTAGTTCACGCAACGCCCGATCACGAGTTCATCAGGCGCGACGGGCGCATGGCCGAGGCTCAGACGTTGCGTCCGGGAGATGCGCTGATGCCACTGTATCGCGACCTCGCGCGCGGCTATGAGATGGTTTACCAGCCCATCGACGGTTATCTGTACCCGACACACCGTCTCGCCGATGAATGGAATCTTCGGCACGAAGTCTATCCGGACACGCCCGGCACACATCGCCATCATCGGGACTTAGATCGGCGCAACAACCGGCCGACCAATATCGAGCGCATGGAGGCATCGGCCCACATTCGACTGCATAACGCCGACAGCTACGGAGAGGAATTCGACCCGCGCGCGCACCGAGCGGCAATCCAGGTCGCGCGGGCGCGCCGAGCCGAGGATCCGCGCTGGCGTGAGGACTTTGCGCGCGTCCAGTCACACCGGGCCCGTGATTTCTGGCGTGAGGAACGCTACGCCGAAATCCGGGCGAGACTCATGCAGGCGCGGCGCAATCCCACTGACCTGACCCGAGAAGCCCATCGCCGAGCCATGCTCACGGAGTTCCGTGGGCTCGCGCGGTATCGCAACCACAAGGTCCTGGCCGTGCGTCACCTGCCAGGGGATCACGATGTCTACTGCGTTACCGTTCCCGAAGCCGGTAACTTTGCCCTGGAGGCGGGCACCTTCGTCCGCAATTGCGGCATCATCGTCAACGTAACGCCTCTGGAGCCGGAGTGGGAAGGGCACGTCACGCTCGAGTTCTCCAACACCACACCGCTGCCGGCGAAGATCTATGCCAACGAAGGCGTCGCGCAGATGCTGTTCTTCGCGTCGGACGAGGTGTGCTCGACCTCGTACGCCGACCGTGGCGGCAAATACCAGGGTCAGCGGGGCGTGACGCTCCCCAAGACCTGAAGGCGCAGCGGCGCTTCACTCGCGCTTGACGCTCTGGATCTCCATGGTCCACTGCACGTCATCGCCGCGCTTCTGCTGCACCCGCAGCGGGATGTAGCCGCGGTCCGGCGCGCACCAGTAG
>JBOIAH010000020.1:0-2754 GCA_050739055.1 Steroidobacteraceae bacterium
GGCCGGCAATCCCTGCTCAGGCCGCCGTCGGCCCCGTCGCAGCGCGCCGCGAGGAGCGCCACCGGGAACTCGGCGAGGGCGTCGCCGAGCAGCACGCCGGCGGTTTCACCGTGGAGCACGGCGTGCACCTCCCGGCCGTCGAGCACGTTGTGAAAGGAGCGCGCGCCCTCCTCGCGCGGCAGCTCGAGGATCGTGTCGTGCCAGACAGCGGTGCCGAGGGGCAGCGGCCCATCGTCGCCGACCAGGCGCCGGTACAGTCGCGGCGCGATCACCAGCACGGTGCGCCGCGCGCAGCGCCGGGTAAACGCGCAGACGTGCGAGGCATGCGCGCCGTGCACGCGCAGCCGGCGGTAGTCGCCGTTCCGGAACAGCTCCGGGTCCCTGCGCCGCAGCTGCAGGGTCTTCCAGATGAGCAGCAGCTTGCAGCGCCCGTCCTCGAGATGCTCGGTGAGTGCGCGCGGGGCAGCGTCATCCGCCGCGCGCTGCAGCTGCTCCAGCAGGGCGCGCCGGCACGGGTAGTCCACCGGGCGGCGGTTGTCGGGATCGGCCAGCGAGAAGTCCCAGATCTCGTTGCCCTGGTAGATGTCGGGTACGCCCGGCGCGGTGAGCTTGCACAGCGTCTGCGACAGACTGTTGAGCAGGCCGAAGCGCGCCACGCGCCGCTGCATGGGGAGGAAATCCGCGAGAAACAGGTTGCCCTCGCGCGGCTCGAGCACGCTGCGCACGAAGTGCAGCAGCGCTTCCTCGTACGCGACGTTGATGTCGGTCCAGCTGGTCGCGACCTTCGCCTCCCGCACCGCCTTGATCATGTAGGCCTCGAGGCGCTCGCGGTAGGCAAGCGCGCCGGCCTCCTCGGGCGCGGCGAGCGGCCAGGTGCCGAGCAGGCTCTGGTAGAAGTGGTACTCGTCGTTGGCGGACGGCGCCTGCAGGCCGTCCACCTCGCGCTTGCGGGTGCGGTTGATGCGGCTCCAGCGGCGCACCGCGTCGCGCCACGGGGTGGTCATTTCCGAGAGCACGTTGAGGCGCGCGCGCACGTCCTCGGAGCGCTTGGTGTCATGCGTGGAGGTGGCGAGCATCTGGTGCGGCCAGTGGCGGGCCCGGTACGCGGCGTCGGCATGGAAGGCGCGCACCCCGGCGCCGTAGCTGCCGGGCTCGCCCCCCACCTCGTTGAGCGAGATCAGGCGGTTGAAGCGGTACAGGGCCGTGTCCTCGATGCCCTTGGCGGTGATCGGCGCGGTGATCTGCTGAAACTTCATCGCAAAAGCGCGGATGCGGCGCCGCAGCTCCTCGCCCGACGCCGGCAGCTCGAGCAGCAGTGCGGCACGCACGAAATCGAATACCGGTGCCTCGGTGGTGCTGCGCCGCGAGCGGGCCGCCGCGATCGCCCACTCGATATAGCGCCGGTCGCTCTCCGAGACCGTATCCGCGACGTAGGTGCGGTACACCGGGAAGCAGGCGATGACCTCGGCGAGTGCGTCACGCAGGCCGTTGAAGGTGAAATCCCGTGTGCGCCGGTCGGACTGCGCGATGCGCGCGAGCTGGTTGGCGGCGACGTTGAGCTCCGAGGCGAGCGAGCGGCGCAGCACCAGCTGCTGGCACTCGTAGGCGACGTCCTGCCATTCGAGCGGGCGGCCGATCACGCCGCGGTACACGCGTTCCATGCGCGAGCGGGTGGCGGAATCGATCAGCATGCGGTTCACCAGGTTGGCAAAGTGGTAGCCGGTTTCTCCATGCACCGGCCAGTCGTCCGGCAGGTGCTCGAAGGAGGCGGTGATCTTCTCCACGATCAGGTACAGCGGCCGGGCATCGTCCTCACCGGTGATCGCAGCCATTCGCCCGGTGACCGCGGCGACCCGCGCCTGCAGCCGGCGAAAGTACCCGGCCGGGTCGTACAGGCCGTCGGCGTGATCGATGCGCAGGCCGTCGATCTTGCCCGCGCCGATCAGCTGCAGCACCAGGCGGTGCGTGACCTCGAACACCGCCTGGTTGTCGACCCGCAGCGCCGCGAGGTCGTTGACGTCGAAGAAGCGGCGGTAGTTGATGTCGTCGGCGGCGACGCGCCAGTAGGCGAGATGATAGGCCTGCAGCTCGAGCAGCTCGTGAAGCGCATCGAAGCTGGCCGGTTCCGCGGGCGAGCCGGCAAAGCTGCGCGCCGCGGCCTCGATCGCCGCGCTGACCGCGGGGTTGCCGGCGGCGAGTGCCGCCAGGCGCTGCTTGTGCAGCTCCTTGTCGCGGTTGCGCTCGGCGACCAGCTCGGCGCCCGGCGCGTGTCGGTCGGGAAGCGCTGCGAGGCAGCGGCGGACATTCTCCAGCTCGCCGCTGGAGACCAGCGCCGGGGTGCGATCCAGCACCCGCGGATAGGTGCGCGGATCGAGCGGCAGGCGATGCTCGCCGTAGTACACCGCGAACGAGCCCGACTCCGCCTCGAAGCGCAGTTGCAGCTCGCCACGCTCGAGCACCGTGCCGTAGGGCTCGCCCAGCACCGGCACCAGCACCTTGTGGGCGCGTTGCGGGTTGGACGGCGCCCAGTCGATGTCGAAGAACGCCGCATACACCGAGGCCTCGCCATTCTCCAGCACATCCATCCACCAGGCGTTGTCCGCGCCGAGAATGCCGACGTGGTTGGGCACGATGTCCACGATGTGGCCCATGTCGTGCGCGCGCAGCGCGGCCACGAACCGCTCGAAGTCCTCGGCATCGCCGATCTCCGGATTGAAGGAATTGTGATCGACCACGTCGTAGCCGTGGGTGCTG
>JBOIAH010000021.1:0-2783 GCA_050739055.1 Steroidobacteraceae bacterium
GCTGACCCTCGCGGTCCTTCGCCGACAGCACGGGCGCGACGCCCGCGGGCAGCGGCCAGCGGATGCCGAGCGCCGCATCGTCCCAGGCGAGCGTGCGCTCGGCCTCGCGTGACCAGAAATCCGTCACCTTGTACTGGACGTACGTGTCATCGGCGAGCGCCAGGAACCCGTGCGCGAAACCCGGCGGCACCCACAACGAGTGCTGCCGGCGGTCGTCGAGATTCAGCGCGAGGCTGCGCCCGAAGGCGGGCGAGGAGCGCCGCAGGTCGACCACGGCGTCGAATACCTCTCCGGCGAGCACCCGCACCAGCTTCCCCTGGGTGTGGCTCACCTGGTAGTGCAGCCCGCGCAGCACCCAGCGCCGCGAGCAGCTGACGTTTTCCTGCACGAACCGCGCCTCGATGCCGGCGGCGGCAAAGTCGCGCTCGTTCCAGCTCTCGAAAAACATCCCGCGCGGATCATCGAATACCCGGTGCTCGATCAGCACCACCCCGGGAAGCGCGAGGGTGAGCGCGCGCATCAGAACACCCGCTCGTCGAGCATGCTCTCGAGGTACTCCCCGTAACCGGTGCGCCTGAGCTCGTGAGCCAGGCGCAGGAGTTGCGCGCGGTCGATGAAGCCCTGGCGATAGGCGATTTCCTCCGGGCAGCAGATCTTCAGTCCCTGGCGCGCCTCGATGGTCTCGACGAAGTTGGCCGCCTGCAGGAGCGAGGCGTGCGTGCCGGTGTCGAGCCATGCGACGCCGCGGCCGAGCACCTCGACCTGCAACGCGCCGCGCTCAAGATAGGCGCGATTGACGTCGGTGATCTCCAGCTCCCCGCGCGCTGAAGGCTTGAGCGCGCAGGCGTCCGTCACGCACTGCGCGTCATAGAAGTACAGTCCGGTGACTGCGTAGTGCGAGCGGGGGTCCGCGGGTTTCTCCTCCAGTCCGATCGCCCGCCCGGTGGCGTCGAACTCCACCACTCCATAACGCTGCGGCTCGCGCACGCGGTAGGCAAACACCGTGGCGCCGCTGTCGCGCGCGGCGGCTGCGCGCAGCTGCTGCGGAAGCCCATGCCCGTAGAACAGGTTGTCCCCGAGCACCAGGCACACGCAGTCGCCGCCGATGAAGTCTGCCGCGATGAGCAGCGCCTGCGCGATGCCGCGCGGCTCGCGCTGTACGGCGTAGCTCACGCGCAGTCCCCACTGCGAGCCGTCGCCCAGCAGCCGCTCGAACAGCGGTCCGTCCCCGGGGCTCGAGATGAGCAGCACTTCGCGGATGCCCGCGAGCATGAGCGTGGCGAGCGGATAGTAGATGAGCGGCTTGTCGTACAGCGGCAGCAGCTGCTTGGACACCGCGCGTGTGACCGGATACAGACGCGTCCCGGAGCCGCCGGCGAGAAGGATGCCTCTAGTGATCATGCGAGCGTGAAGCCATCCTAGCGTGGCCAGACTCCGCGCACAAAAAATCGGCGCGGCGCGCAGAGTTGACCGGCGGCCGCTTGTCCGCGCACTCTTGTCGACCTCATCGCATTTGATGAGTGCGAGGCCGCACCGTGAGGACCCTGAGCACATTCCTGCTGTGCGCACTCGCGCTCGCGGGTGCGAACGCGCCGGCGTACGCCGCTACCCCGCCGGCCAGCCGCGCGCCCCCGAAGGCCAGCTCGCTCGCGCCGCACCACACCAGGCGCCGCGTCTACGGCGCGCCGATCCAGCAGCCGATCCTGCACAGGCGGCACAAGCGCGCGCCGCGCGGGCGCACGCACGCGAAGGCGCCGGGGCCGGCGCCGAAAGAGCCGGCGGCGCTGCCCAAGTAGTCAGGCGTGAAGGGCCTGCATTACAGTGGCCGCGTGGTCACGGCGGCGGAACTCGACACACAACTCACCCGGGCTGCCGTGCTCCTCGAGGAGGGGAATCTCGCTCAGGCCGAGACCAGCTGCCAGGCGGTGCTCACCGACTACCCCGACAATCCCGCCGCCATGCACCTGCTGGGGCTCATCCGCGTTCGCGGCGGCGACGCACGGGTGGGCGAGGAGCTCATCCGCCGCAGCGTCGAGCTCGATCCGGCCGACACGCGGCTGCGGCTCAATCTTGCGACGTTCCTGCGGCGCGCCGGGCGCCTGAGCGAAGCCGAGCGCGTCTACCGCCGGGTCCTGCAGCGGGCACCGGAGGAACGCGCCGCCCGCCATGGCCTGGCGCTGACGCTGGACGGTCTCGGGCAGAGCCGCGAAGCGGAGCTGCAGTGCCGTTCCCTCATTGAGGCGGATCGCTCGAGTCCCGATGGCTGGGTGGCGCTCGGATCCGTCCTCGGCACTCAGAGCCGGTTGCCCGAGGCGGAAGCCGCGTACCGCAAGGCACTGTTACTCAACCCGCGGCACGCCCCGGCGCATCGCCAGCTGGGCTCATTGCTCGTGCGCCTGTACCGGACGGAAGAGGCGCTCGCGTTGCTCGAGCGGGCGCACTCGCTCGGCGCCGGGGGCTTCGACCTGGCGTTCAGCCGCGGCCGCGCCTGCGGCCATCTCGGCCGCCTGCAGCAGGCCGAAGAGGCGTTCGCCGAGGCGGTGCGTCTGCGGCCACGGCACCCGGACGCGCACCTGAACCTGGCGCGCGTGCGCCAGATGCGCGGGGATCCGGACTTCGCGCGCACGCTTGCCGAGGCCGTCCGCCAGGCGCCGGACGACGCCAACCTGCTCAGCGTGCTATCAGGGCTGCTGCTGCGCGCCGGCCGCGGCGACGTCGCCGAACAGGTGCTGCGGGCGGAGCTCAAACGCTCGGGTCCCGTGCCGCATCTGCGTTTCTTGTTG
>JBOIAH010000022.1:0-16923 GCA_050739055.1 Steroidobacteraceae bacterium
CGTCTGCTGCGCGGCCGCAATGGCCGCATCGAGCACCTCGGCGCGGTACTCGCGCCCGTTGACGGCGATGACCGTCATCCCGGGGCCGGCTCCGGCGCGCGCGGCCGCGCGGTCCTCGATCGTGTCCAGGATCACGCCCTTGTCATTGAGCCGCAAGCCAATCGACCACTGCCGCTCGAGACTCTTGTGGCGCTTTTCCTCGCTCTCGATGTAGGAGTTCTTCTCGGCCGAGTACGCGAGCCTCCAGCCCGAGCTCTCCAGTCCCGCCAACAGTGCCTGCGGACCCAGACCCTCGAGATGACGCCGGATCAGCGCGCGCCACTCCCCCGGCTCGATGGCCGACAGGTTGGCGTACACATCCGACTCCACGTACGGCCGGGTGGCCGGCGCGCCGCCGGGGCCTGCGTAGAAGCGCCGCATGAAGTCATCGAGCGATACGCGGCCGGAGCTGTGCGCACGCAGCTCGGCGTCGACGTTCAGCCACAGTAGCTCCGAGGCCTCGTAGAAATCGACCCCGCGGCGGCTCGACTGCCACGCATCCGGGGCATCGTACAGAATCTGAGCCGCGACGGCCGTGTCGGCGAGCGGGCGCCAGCGGTCCCCGGGCTCGATGGCGAAGGTGCCGGCGACGCTCGCCAGCATCTCGCGGTAGCTCGCCGGTTTCACCAGCCCAGCGCGCACCGGCAGCACGGTGCCCCAGAACTGCGTGAGACCCTCGTAGACCCACAGCAGCGAGCCGTCCATCGGCTGCTGATAATCGGGGCTCAGGAGCCCCGCCGGGCGGCGGTACTTGCCGTTCCAGCTATGCACATACTCGTGCGCGAGCAGCTCCGCCAGACCCTCGCGCCGTGCTTCATCCGCGAGCGTGTCCTCGTCGGTGCGGTCATCGCTCGACTCGTGGTGCTCGAGACCGAAGTGCGCGACGTGGTCCGAAAGCGTCAGCAACCACGTGTAATGGCGATACATGCGCGTGCCGAACAACGCGCCCGCCTGGGCCACGAGCCGGGCGTAGCCGGCGGCGAAGTCATCGGGCGTGACCAGTGCGGCCGCGCTGTCCGCGGCGATTGAGATGCTGTGCTGCAGCTGCGGGTAGGGAGCCGAGCCGGGAAGATCGACGCGCTTGAGGTACTCGCCCATCTGCACCGGGGAGTCGATCAGCCGGTTGAGCGTGGTCGCCTCCAAGGCGACACTGCCGTCGCCTTGCGGGTGCGTCGCCAGCGCGCAGGCGATCTGCCAGCCCGGCGGCGCGAGCACCGATGCCTCGGTGGTGATCTGCGCGGCGTTGTAGCCCTTGGGCAGCATCACGAACTGGTTCCAGGCGAGCACCGCGAGCTGCTCGCTGCTGGCCGGCCCGGTGCCAAACTTGCCGCCCTCGGTTACCAGACCCGAATCGAGCGCGATGTCGAGCTGCGTCGCAGCGCCCGGTACCGTCACCGTAATCGCGTACATGTCGCGCGGATCACGCTGCCATGCCAGCGGCGCGCCGTTGGCGCGGATCACCATGCCGACGACGGTATCGAGCGGCCCGGTCGGTCCGTGCTCGCCCGGAATCCACTGCGGAAACACCAGCGTCAGCGGTCCGCCGTGCACCGCCAGGGTCAGATCGGTGTGAATGCGCTTGCGCTGCACTTCGCGCGCATCGACGCGCACCGCCAGATCGGCGGCCTGCAAGGCTCCCGTCATGAACAGCAACACCGTCGCCAGCATTGCCGTGAGTAGCACCGCTCTCATTTGCGAACCTCGCGCCTCGGGTACAAGGTGCGCGATGTTTACTCAAATGGCTCCGTCAGGCAACGAGTGGTAACGTGTCTGCATGGGCGACAGCGCGTATCTCGGCGGCTGCCTGTGCGGCGCGGTGCGCTACGAGCTCGGCGGCAGCGTTACCAACCTGTGCTTCTGCCACTGCGTGAGCTGCCGGCGCGCGGCCGGCGCCCCCATGGTCGCCTGGGGCACGTTCGCGCAGGCGGCGGTGCGCATCACCCGCGGCACGCTCGCCGAATACCGCTCCTCGGCGCAGGTGCTGCGCGGCTTGTGCGCAGCCTGCGGTACCTGCCTCACCTACCGGCACGCATCGCGCGCCGGGGAGCTCGACGTGACTCTCGCCACGCTCGATGACCCGACGCTGCTCGCGCCGCAGATGCACCTGTGGGTCGGGGAGAAGCTGCCGTGGGTGTCGATCGGCGACCGGCTGCCGCAATTTCCAGCCGGCATCGCCAGCCTGGGCACCTGAGGCCCGGAGCTGCCGGGTTGGCCTGCGGAAAACGCCGCGCCCCTGCGCAAATCATGCGCCGGCAAAAGCCACGCCTTTTGCCGGCGAGCTCGGGTCAACTGCCGGGTTGGCCTGCGGAAAACGCCGCAGGCGTTTTCCGCCAATTAACTAACGCGCACGCGCCAGAAGCCCCAGGGTCACCGCCGCGAGCAGCGCGGTGGGCAGCCACGCGAGCACGACCGGATTGAGGGCGAACACGACGGTGCCGCTCTCGATCAGCCGCTGCATCAGAAAGAAGCCGATGCCGAGAATCAGCCCCATCATCATGCGCGTGCCGGCCGCGGCGGAGCGCAGCGCGCCGAGTGCGAACGGAATCGCCAGCAGCGCGCAGAACGCGATCGCGACGGTGCGCGCAATGCGCGACCAGAACGCGAATACGTACTCGCGCGTATCGAGCGCGTTGCTCTGAAAGTAGCGGATCAGGCGCCACAATGCGCGGGTCGTCAACTGATCCGGGTCCTGGACGGCGAGGCCGAGAAAGCCCGCGGTGACATTGGACTTGAGGATGCGCTCCCCGGGCGGGGAGGTCGTGACGCGGTCGTCGGCGAAGCGCGATTCCGTATAGTCGGTGAGCAGCCACTTGTGGTTCGAGCCGGCGGTCGCGCGCCGCGCGTGGCCGAGCGCGATGAGTCGGTGCTGCGGCGACAATTCGAAGATCTGCATGCTGCCGAACTGCCGCTCTCCGGATTGCCCGGCGACGTTGAGGATCAGATCGCCGTCGCGCACCCAGGCGCCGCTGCCGGTGCCGAAGCTGACGTTGTTCAGCTTGCTGAAC
This sequence comes from Steroidobacteraceae bacterium, assembly GCA_050739055.1. Taxonomy (GTDB): domain Bacteria; phylum Pseudomonadota; class Gammaproteobacteria; order Steroidobacterales; family Steroidobacteraceae; genus 13-2-20CM-66-19. The sequence continues at coordinate 3,045 of JBOIAH010000022.1, forward strand.
GCCTTGTGCTCGCGCGCCGCCTGCTGCAATGGCGGCCCGAGAAACTCCCCGAGCGCCACCTCGACCCCGATGAGCAGCAGCCCGGCGATCAGGGTGGTGCCCGCGATGCGCGCGATCGACACGCCGGTGGCGCGCACCACCGTGAGCTCGCTGCCGCGCGCCAGCGAGCCCAGGCCCAGGAGCGAACCGATCAGCACCGTGATCGGCAGCAGCTCGTAGGCCTGCTGCGGCAGGTTCAGCAGCGTGTACCACAGGGCGCTCACCGCGGTGTAGTGACCTATGCCGATGTCGTCCTGCTGGTCGATGAACACGAACAGCCCGCCGAGCACCAGCAGTACCCCCATCACCAGCAGCACCGCGCCGAGTATGGCGCGCACCATGTAGCGGTCGAGCACGCTCACAGCCGCCGCACCAGGTAACGCAGCCGGTTCGTGAACCGGGGAGCGGCGATCACCGCGAGCGCCAGCAGCGCCACCGCCGCGTGGGTCCACCACAGGCCCAGCACCGCGGGCAACGTGCCGCGCGCGATCCACACCTTGCCCGCGGAAATGAGGTTCAGGTACAGGAAGTAGATCACCACCGCGAGCCACACCCGGGCGTAGCGGCCCTGGCGCGGCTTGAGGCGTGCGAGCGGCACCGCGAGCAGCGCCAGCACGATGCAGGTGAGCGGCATCGCGATGCGCCATTGCAGCTCGGCCTGCTCGCCGCGGTCGCGCGAGCCGAACAGCTCGACGGTGGCGCGCGCCTCGAGCGCCCTCACGACGTCGGTGAGTACCGGCACCTTCACCGGCACGATGTGCTGGGCGAAGCGCAGGATGCGAAACTGCGCGCTTCCCGGCACTCCCTCGAATCGCTCGCCGTCATACAGAGTGAGAATGTGCGTCATGCCGTCGGGCGTGACCGCATGCTGCGCCCGTTGGGCGAGCGCAACCTCCACCAGCGGCCCGCGGTTGCGTTCCACGAACACGTCGGCGAGCGTGCCGTCCTGATTCACGGTCTGCGCATACACCACGGCGTTGCCGCCGCCAAAGCTGCGGAACTTTCCCGGCGCGATCGGCGCGAACTGTCCGGCCCGCAGCGCCTCGTTGCGCAGGTTGAGCGCGCGCGCCGTGGCCTGCGGCGCCAGCACCAGGGTGAGCCACGCCAGCCCCGCGGTGAGCAGCGCCGCCAGCAGCACCACCGGCAGGTAGAGGTTCGCGGGCCCCGCCCCGCAGGCGAGCGCCGCCGCCATCTCGCTGTCGTGATACAGCCGCCCGAAGGCCAGCACCACCCCGAGCAGCAGGCCCACCGGCAGCAGGATCCACAGGTACTGCAGCGCCCCCAGCCCGATCAGCTCCAGAACGACGCTCTGCGGGTACTGGTTCGCCGCGGCCCGTTCCAGCACTCCCACGACCTGATTGGCCAGGAGGATGATGAGCAGCACGCCCGTCACGACGAGCCATGCCGCCATGACTTCTCGCAGAATGTAACGACCGAGAATTGTCCCCACAGATTGGTCCCGCCGTCAGCCCGGCGGAAACCCGGCGGGCCATTGAGTTACACTCGTCTCCCTTGCACCCGTGGCTGCGCAGCCCGCGCTGAATAACCACCCAGGCGCTCAAGAGCGGCGAATAAGGTAATTCAGACGCTCGCGCGCCTCAACGGGAAGGGGATGGCGGATGGAATTTGGGGTTTGGACCAAGGGCCTGGCGACACTCCCCGTCGACTGTCTGGTGGTCGGCGTTTTCGAGGAAGGGGAGCTGGGCGGGGAGGCGCGCAGTGTCGATGCGGCCTGCGGCGGGCGGCTCAGACGCCTGCTCGAGCGCGGGGATTTCACCGGGCGCGCGGGCGACACGCTGCTCCTGACCGACCTGGCGGGAGTCCCGGCCGCGCGCGTGCTGCTCACCGGCCTCGGCGCGAAGAAACAGCTGTCGGCCAAGAGCTGGCGCAGGGCCTGGGGCAGCGCCGTCCTGGCCCTCGCGCGCACCCGCATCGGCAGCTGCGCGGTCGCGCTCGATCGCCCGGACGGGCGCCAGCTCGATGATTACTACTTCGGCCGCGCGGTCGTGGAAATCGCAGCAAGCGCGCTGTACCGCGTCAACGACCTGAAGAGCGGCAAGAAACCGCCGGCGGCGGCGCTCAGGCGGGTGCTGGCAGGTCCGGTGCGCAAGGCGGACGCGGCCTCGCGCGGCTTTAAGCATGGAGCGGCGATCTCCGCCGCCGCCGCCGTGCAGCGCGACCTCGCCAACCTGCCGGCGAACGTCTGCACGCCGACCTTCCTCGCGGCAGAGGCGCGCGCGCTCGCCAGGCGCCAACGCTCGCTCAAGGTGCGGGTGCTGGACGAGGCCGCCATCCGGCGCGAGAAGATGGGCTGCCTGCTCGCCGTCGCGCAGGGCAGCCGGCAGCCGCCGCGCTTCATCGTGCTGGAGTATCGCGGCGGCAAGGCGCACGCGCCGCCGGTGGTGCTGGTGGGCAAGGGCGTCACCTTCGACAGCGGCGGCATCTCGCTCAAGGACCCGCCCGGCATGGACGAGATGAAGTTCGACATGAGCGGCGCCGCCGCGGTCATCGCCGCACTCACCCTGGCGGCGGAACTGCGCCTGCCCCTGGCGGTCGTGGGCCTTATCGCGGCGGTGGAAAACATGCCGGGCGGCAAGGCCGTGAAGCCCGGTGACATCGCCACCAGCGCCTCGGGGCAGACGGTCGAGATTCTCAACACCGACGCGGAAGGGCGTCTGATCCTGTGCGACGCGCTGCACTATGCGCGGCGCTTCCGCCCGGCCGCGGTGATCGACATCGCCACCCTCACCGGCGCGTGCGTCGTCGCGCTCGGACACCATCACTCCGGCGTCATGGGCAACGACGACGCCCTGGTGCGGCAACTGCTCGAAGCCGGGGTGCGCGCCGACGACCGGTGCTGGCAGCTGCCGCTGACCGAGGAATACGCCGAGCAGCTCAAGAGCAACTTTGCCGACTTCGCCAACGTCGGCGGACGCGACGGCGGCGCGATCACGGCGGCGACCTTTCTCGGCAAATTCACCCAGGGACTCACATGGGCGCATCTGGACGTCGCGGGCACCGCCTACCAGGGCGGTGTGCAGAAGGGCAGCACCGGCCGCCCGACGCCGCTGCTCGCGGACTTTCTCATCCGCCGCGCCGCGCACTGACGCGCAGCGGCGCGAGCCACGACCGGCAGCGGCGCCACATGCGCTTCTGCCGCCCGCGGCGGCCGCGCCTGGCGGCCCGGCTGCTGCGCAGCCGCTGAAGCTATAATCCTCCGACGGTCCCCTTCAAGTTCCCGCAATCAATGGACAAGGTGTACGCGCCGCAGGACCTCGAGCGGCGCATCTACGAGCGGTGGGAGTCCCACGGCTGGTTCGCCCCCCGCGGGCACGGCGCGCCCTACTGCATCATGATTCCGCCGCCGAATGTGACCGGAACGCTGCACATGGGGCACGCGTTCCAGCACACGCTCATGGACGCGCTGACGCGCTACCACCGCATGCGCGGGCACGATGTGCTGTGGCAGCCGGGCACCGACCACGCCGGCATCGCCACCCAGATGGTGGTGGAGCGGCAGTTGAATGCGCAGGGAGTGAAGCGCACCGAGCTCGGCCGCGAGGCGTTCGTCGCGCGGGTGTGGCAGTGGAAGGAGCAGTCCGGCGGCACGATCGCCGCACAGATGCGCCGCCTCGGGGACTCGGTCGACTGGTCGCGCGACCGCTTCACCATGGATCCGGGCTTGTCGCGCGCGGTCATCGAGGTGTTCGTGCGCCTGCACGAGGAGGGCCTGATCTACCGCGGCAAGCGCCTCGTCAACTGGGACCCGGTGCTGCTCACGGCGCTGTCGGACCTGGAAGTACAGGCGCAGGAGGAAGACGGACAGCTGTGGCACCTGCGCTATCCGCTTCGCGAAGGCAGCGGCCACGTGGTGGTCGCGACGACCCGCCCGGAAACCATGCTGGGCGACACCGCGGTGGCGGTGAATCCGCAGGATGAGCGCTATCGGCGGCTGATCGGCCGCGAAGTCACCGTGCCCCTCGCCGGGCGCGCCATCCCGATCATCGCCGACTCCTACGTGGATCCGGCCTTCGGCTCGGGGTGCCTCAAGGTGACGCCGGCTCACGACTTCAACGACTACGAGATCGGGCAGCGGCACAAGCTCGCGCTGCTCAACATTTTCACCCCGCGCGCTACGCTCAACGACGCCGTGCCGGAGCGGTTTCGCGGACTGGATCGCTTTGCGGCCCGCAAGCGCCTGCTCGCCGAGCTGGCCGCGGCGGGCCTGATCGAGCGCGTCGAAAAGCATCGACTCACGGTTCCGCGCGGCGACCGCAGCGGCGCGGTGCTCGAGCCCTATCTCACCGACCAGTGGTACGTGAAGATCGCGCCTCTGGCGGCCCCGGCGATCGCCGCCGTCGAACAGGGCCGCAGCCGTTTCGTGCCGCAGAACTGGGCGCGCACCTACTTCGAGTGGATGCGCAACATCCAGGACTGGTGCGTGAGCCGCCAGCTGTGGTGGGGCCACCGCATCCCGGCGTGGTACGACGCCGACGGCGGCGTTTACGTCGGGCGCGACGAGGCCGAAGTGCGCGCCCGGCACTCAATCCCCGCGCAGGTGCCGCTGCGCCAGGACGAGGACGTGCTCGACACCTGGTTCTCATCCGCGCTGTGGCCGTTCTCGACGCTCGGCTGGCCGGAGTCGACCGCCGCGCTCACGCACTTCTACCCGGGCAGCGTGCTGGTGACCGGTTTCGACATCATTTTCTTCTGGGTCGCGCGCATGATGATGATGGGACTGAAGTTCATGGGCGACGTGCCGTTCCGGGACGTCTACATCACCGGGCTCATTCGCGACGAGCACGGCGACAAGATGGCGAAATCCAAGGGCAACGTCATCGACCCGCTCGACATCGTCGATGGCATCGCACTCGAGCCGCTCATCGTCAAGCGCACCAGCGGCCTCATGCAGCCGCAGCTTGCACCGGCCATCGAGAAGGCGACCCGCCGGCAATACCCGCACGGCATCGCCCCGCACGGCACGGATGCGCTGCGCTTCGCCTTCGCGGCTCTTGCCTCGCCCAGCCGCGACATCCGCTTCGATCTGGCGCGCGTCGGGGGCTATCGCAACTTCTGCAACAAGCTGTGGAATGCGGCGCGCTTCGTCACCCTGGCGCTCGGCGAGGCCGCGCCGGCGGCCGACGGAGCGCCGGCCGAGCCGTCGGTGGCCGACCGCTGGATCCGCTCGCGCTTCGGCCGGATGCTCGCCGCGGTGGACAGCGGGTTGCGCGAATACCGTTTCGACTTCGCCGCCACGGCGCTCTACGAATTCACCTGGTACGACTTCTGCGACTGGTACCTCGAGCTCACCAAGCCGCTGCTGCAGTCCGCCGCGACCTCCGCCGCCGCCCGCCTGGGCACGCAGCGCACGCTGGCGCAGATCCTGGAGGCGCTGCAGCGGGCGCTGCATCCGCTGATGCCGTTCATCACCGAGGAGATCTGGCAGCGCGTCGCGCCGCTCGCGCAGGTGCGCGGCGAGACCGTGATGCTGCAGCCCTACCCCGAGGCGGCCGAGTTCCCGCCCGATGAAGCGGCGGAACGCGAGGCGACGTGGATCCAGGCGGTGGTGCTCGGCGTGCGCCAGATCCGCGGCGAGATGAACATCAATCCCGCCAGGCGCATCCCGCTGCTGCTCAGGGACGCGACCGCGCAGGAGCGCGACTGGGCGGCACGGCATCGCCCCTACCTCGGGCGCCTCGCGGGCCTCGAGAGCATCACGGTGCTGACGCCGGGCGCCGCGGCTCCGCAGTCGGCCACCGCGCTGGTCGGCACGCTCGCGCTGCTCGTACCGATGGCCGGGCTCATCGACGCGCCGGCGGAAGCGGCGCGGCTCGGCAAGCTCATCGGCAAGGCCGACCAGGATCTCAACGGCGCGCGTGCCCGGCTCGCGAGCGCCAGCTTCGTGAGCAACGCGCCCGCCGCGGTGGTGGCCGCCGAGCGCGAGCGCCTTGCGGCGCTCGAGCGCACGGTGAGCGGGCTCAGGGGGCAGCTCGAGCGGGTGCGGGGATTGCTCACGCCGTGAACACCGCCGCCGCTTTGCAGCCCGACTCCGCCGCGCTCGCCCGGGTGCTCGCCACGCTCGAGACCATCATCCTGGGGAAACCCGGACAGATCCGCCTGTGTCTCGCCTGTCTGCTCGCGCGCGGGCATCTGCTCATTGAGGACGTGCCCGGCGTCGGCAAGACCACACTGGCGCACGCCCTGGCCCACGTGCTCGGGCTCGCCTGGCAGCGCGTGCAGTTCACGAGCGACCTCCTGCCCGCGGACATCATCGGCGTGTCGATCTTCGATCGCGCCAGCCAGCGGTTCGACTTCCGCCGCGGACCGATCTTCACCCAGCTGCTGCTCGCCGACGAGGTCAATCGCGCCAGTCCCCGCACCCAGAGCGCACTGCTCGAAGCGATGGAAGAGCGCCAGGTGAGCGCCGACGGAACCACCTACCGGCTGCCGGAGGTGTTCTTCGTGGTCGCCACGCAAAACCCGCACGAGCAGCTCGGAACCTACTCACTGCCCGAGTCCCAGCTCGATCGCTTCCTCATGCGCGTCACGCTCGGCTATCCGGACGCGGCGCATGAGCGCGAGCTGCTGCGCGGGGGCGAGCGCCGTGAGCTGTTGCCGCAGATCGAGCCGGCGCTGAGCGCCGCGGCCGTCATGGATCTGCAGCGCGCAGTCCGCGCCGTGCACGTGGCCGAGGCGCTGCTCGATTACAGCCAGGCGCTGATCGGACGCACGCGTGAGCGCGCCGACCTGAAGCTGGGACTGTCACCGCGCGCCGGACAGGGGCTCATCCGCGCGGCGCAGGCGTGGGCGTACCTGGCGGGCCGCGCCGCGGCGCTTCCGGAAGACATCCAGGCCGTTCTGCCCTCGGTCGTTGCACACCGGCTGGAACGGCGTGAGCCGGACGGGAGGGGCGAGGAACTCGCCGCCGAGATCATCCGCGCCGTGCCCGTGCCGCTTTAGGGCGCGAGCGGACTCCAGATCCCGCTCGCCACCAGCGCCGGGATGGCCGTGAGGGCAGCATATCGCAACCTGGTGCGCGCACGCATGGCGGCGTGGATCCGCCGCCGCCAGGGCGCGGACCTGCTGCCGGTGATACTCGAGCGCCGCCGCCTGTACATCCTGCCGACCCGGGCCGGAATCGCCTTCGCAATGCTGTGGTTCCTCATGCTGCTAGCGGGACTGAACTACGGCAACAGCCTGGCGCTGCTGCTCACCTTCCTGCTGGCCGGCTTCGCGCTGGTGGCGATGCACGCCTGTCATCGCAACCTGCTCGGCATGGCGCTGCTGTCCGCGAGCGCCCCGGCGGTGTTCGCCCGCAGTGCAGGCAGCCTCAATGTGACGCTGGACAATCCCACGCCCGTGGCCCGTCCGGGTCTGCAGGCGGCGCTGGAGGATCCGGCTACGGTGAGCGTGGACGTCCCCGCGCAGGGGCGCGCGCTGCTGGCGCTGCCGCTCGCGGCACCTCGCCGCGGCATCGTGCGCATCGAGCGGCTGCGGCTCGCCACCTCGCATCCCTTCGGCCTGTTCCGCGCCTGGACCTGGGTGCACACCCCGCTCGAGATGCTGGTCTACCCGCGACCGTACGGATCGCTGCCCCTGCCCACCGCGAGCGGTCACAGCCCGGGCGTGCGCCCGCACGGCACCCTGGGCGCGGACGAATGGCTGGGGCTGCGGCCGTTTCGCGATGGGGACTCGCCTCGCCAGGTCGATTGGAAGGCCTACGCGCGCGAAGCGCCGCTGCTCGTCAAGGAGTACAGCCCCGGGACTTCCGATCTGTGCCTGCTTGATTTCGCGCGGCTGGTGGATCCGGATGTCGAAGCCCGCCTGTCGCAGCTGGCGCGCTGGGTGGTCGACGCGGAGGCACGCGGCGAGCGCTATGGGCTGCTGCTGCCCGGTGCGGCCATCGCACCGCACCGCGGCCCCGAGCACCGGCACCGGTGCCTCGCGGCACTCGCGCTGTTTGGATCCGATGGGCGCGGCGCACCCGCTGCGCGTTCACATGCTTAAGCGCGAGGGTCTGCCGCCGCTCGCGTGGGCGACGGCCGCCCTCGCGGGCGGCGTGCTGCTGAACGCCGACCGTGTGCCGCCGTGGGTGTGCGCTGCGGCCGTGGTCCTGATGCTGTGGCGGCTCGCCGCCGCGCGCTCGTCCGTGCCCCTGCCCGGGGGAATCGCCCGCATCGTCCTCGCCCTGGCGGTCGTGAGCGCCGTGCTGGCGCGCTTCCATACGCTCAACGGGCTCGCCGCCGGCACCGCGCTGCTGATGCTCATGTCGGCCCTGAAGCTGCTGGAGACGCGCCGCCGGCGGGATCATCTCGTGCTGGTGGGCGCCGCGCTCTTCCTGCTGCTGGCCGCGTGCCTCGACCGGCAGAGCCTGGCGCGCACGCCGCTGTATCTCGCACAGGCCTGGGTGTGTTGCGCGGCACTTGCGGTGATTGCCACTCCCGGGTTTGGGGCGCGGGCGGCCCTCGCGCTCGCGGGCCGCACCCTGCTGCTGGCTGCGCCGCTGGCGCTGCTGCTGTTCCTGTTCTTTCCGCGCCTGGCCGGCTCGTTCTGGGCGCTGCCGCGCGGTGAGGAAGCACAGACCGGCCTGTCCGACACCATGAGCCCGGGCAGCATCGCGAGACTCACCACCTCCTACGCGGTCGCCTTCCGCGTGAAATTCACCGGCCGGCTGCCGCCGCCCGAGCAGCGCTACTGGCGCGGGCCGGTGCTGCATGACTTCGACGGTTACACCTGGCGGCGCGCGCCGGCGCGATGGCAGCCGCGGCAGGAGCTCAGTTTCACCGGCCCGGCGTACCGCTACCGGGTCGCGTTCGAGCCGAGCCGCCATCGCTGGTGGTTCGCGCTCGACACGCCGCTGCGGTCGCCGGACCCCAGGGTGATCCTGACGCACGACTATGAGTTGCTCGCCGCGCAACCGGTGACCGAGCCGACCGTCTTCGAGGCGCTCTCGTACACGAGCACGCGAGCCAGCGGGCCGCTGCAGGAAAGCGCACGCCGTGAGGACACGGCGTTACCACCGGGACGCAACCCGCGCACGGCGCAACTGGCGCTCGAGCTGCGCCGGCGCACGGGCTCGGACGCGGCCTTCGTGGCCGCGGTGCTCGAGTTCCTGCGCACCGGCGGATTCGTGTACTCGCTCGAACCCGAGCGGCTCGGGACCGACCAGCTGGATGACTTCCTGTTCAACACGCGCACCGGTTTCTGCGGCCACTATGCCTCGGCCTTCGTGGCACTCATGCGCGCGGCGGGTGTACCGGCCCACGTGGTCACCGGGTACCTCGGCGGTGAATGGAATCCCATCGGCGACTACCTGATGGTGCATCAGTCGGACGCGCACTCCTGGGCGGAGGTCTGGCTGCCGGGTGAGGGCTGGTCGCGGATCGATCCGACCGCGGTCGTCGAGCCGGAGCGTCTGCGCCGCGGGATCGGCGATCTGTTGCCCGGTGCGCTGTCGGCCCCCGAGCGGCTGCTGCACGGCTCGGCGTGGCTTACGCGTCTGCTGCAGCGCTGGGACGCGGCCAACGCCTGGTGGAACGATCGGGTGGTGAGGTTCGACTACGACACGCAGCTCGACGTGCTCGACCGCCTGGGGCTTCACTCCGGCGGCGCGCGCGAGCTGGGCTGGGCCTTCGTGGTGGCGCTGCTCGGGTGGCTGGCGATCATCACCTGGCACATCGGCCGCGGCGCCCGCCGTCCGCGTCCCGATGCGCTGGCGCGCGCCTACGCGCATCTGTGCCGCAAGCTCGCGCGCACCGGGCTGGCGCGCGCCGCTCACCAGGGTCCGCTCGCCTACAGTGCGGCACTCAGCGCCCGCGGCGCCGGGCCTGACGGCGGCGCGTACGCACTGCTGGCGCGCTATGCGCAGCTGCGCTACGGGGCGGTTGTGCCCGCGACGCGTTCGCAGGACATCGAGGAGTTCCGGCGCGCGGTCAGGCGCTTGCGGACTTGAAGCCGATCCGGGCGTGCGTGCCGTCGCAGAAGGGCTTATTGGCGCTGCCGCCGCAGCGGCACAGGGCGGTCGACGTCACCCGCGCGACCACGCGGCCCGTGCCGCTGATGATCTCCAGGTTGCCGCGCACCTTAAGCGGGCCGTTGCTTTGCGGATCGATGGCGAGCACACCATCGCGGACCGGCAGCATGTCGGTCTTGCCGCTCGCGGGCTCGCCGCTGGCGTTGAAGCCGATCTCGCGGTGCGAGCCGTCGCAGTACGGCTTGTTCTTCGATGCGCCGCAGCGGCACAGCGTGGCGCGAAAGCCGGCCGCCGCGCCATCGATCTGCAGTTGCCCGCGCAAGGCGTAGGGTCCGCCCTCGCGCACACTCGCGAGATTGACCGGCGGGGCGGCCTCGTCCGCTGCGCCGTCGAGCCGCCGGTAGCGGATCGCCCCGGAGGGGCAGGCGTGCGCGATCTCGACCACACGCTCCACCGGCATGGCGTCCGGGTGTATCCACGGTCCTTTCACGTTGGCGAGAAACACCGCCGGCGCTCCGGTCACGCAAAAGCGCGAGTGAATGCAGCGTTTGGCCTCGAACATCAGCTCGAGCTTCTCGCTCTGCGCGGTTTCGACGCCGTTCGCCACGCTCGCGGGGGCTGGTGCCGCTGCGGCGCTGACCGGGGCGGAGGCGGGTGTGGCAGCTGAAGCGGCGGGCGCACCCGGGGCTGCGATGGCCGACAGGTCGAATTCGCGCGCCGCCCGTGCCGCGAGCGCGGCGAGCTGATCGGCGGCGGCGCTGGCGCGCCCATCCTCGCTCGCCCGCAGCGCCGCCGCCCCTTCGGCCAGCTGCGCGAAACGCTCCACGAACAGGCGTCGCGCCGCGCGTCCCGGCGGCAGGGCCGCCGCGTCCCGCAGCGTGATGAACGACATGCCCGCGTTGCAGTGCGGATTGGATGGGCCTGCCGGCAGGCGCGCCGCCGCTTCCGCGAGCGGGGCAATCGCCTGCATGAGTCCGATGGCCAGATCCACCGCGAGCGACTTCTCCGCGCTTGGGCCCCGCACCGCGTAGGCGTAACCGAGCAGCCGCAGCATCAGCCCATAGGAAGCGTTGGCCACGTCCACCGCGGCGACGGCGGCGGGGTTCTCGAGCCATACGCGCCCTTCAGGCCGCGGCGGCCGCCGCAGCACCGGGTTGACGGCGGCGGGGAAAGCCGGGGCGAACGCCGGGTTCTTCTCCGTGAGCGCGCGCAGCTCGGCTCGCACGGCCAGGAACTTCTGGTAGTGGGAACCGACCGAGTCGCGCGGTGCCCCCTCGCCCTGGGTGACGATCGCGTCGAACGCGGCGAGCGCGGTCTTCAGGCAGATGACGTGCTTTGCGCCGGGCAGGTTGACTTCCTCGGACGAGAGCTGCAGCGCCGGGTCACCGCCGAACGCATCCGCTTCCCCGTAGCGTTCCACCAGGGCGCGCAGGCTCTGGCCGAGGGCCGCATAGAAAGTGCCGACGGTGTCGTAGTCGACCCCCATCGGGGTGAGACGCGCCCCTCCTCCGCCGCGCACATAAGTGCGCTCGTAGACGAATCCGGCCCCGTCATGCTCGGCGGAGCCGTGGGGACGCTCGAGAAACACGAAGTGCTGGAGCGTTTCGGCGTTGAACGGAGCGAGCTTGACCACCACGCACGCCGGCAGGTAGCCCGGATCGAGCGGAAAGTTGCTGCGGCCGATGCGCGGGCTGCCACCGAGGGCGGAGGTAATGTTCCAAACGGCCGCGAGATGGCCCATTTCCTCGATCGCGACCGAGGTGAGCGTCTGGCGCCAGCGCCTGACGGCCGCGGCCTCCTCGGCCGTGAGTCCGTCCCCCTCGCCGTCCTTGAGACTGAAGGCGGCGTACAGGTAGGTGCACATGAGGTTGTGCTCGAGCTCGGCGGCCTCGTAGAGCGCGCCGATCACGTGCTCGCGCTGCGTGGGAAGTGCAACCTCGGCGTTGTCGTTCATGGGCCCTCTCCTCAGGTCGGGACCTATGTTGCACAAAACCGCCGCGCGCACCACTCCCCAAAAGGCGAGGCCGGAGCGCGGCCCCTCTATGAGGCGTGCTCGCGCGTATCGCGGAAGCTGATGCCGGGCCAGCGCTCGAGCGTCAGCTCGAGATTCACCCGCGAGGGGGCGAGGAACACCAGCGCGCCGGCGTGATCGAGCGCCAGACTGTCGTGCGCGCGGGCACGGAACTCATCGAGCCTGCGCGGATCGTTGCTGTCGATCCAGCGCGCGGTGTGCACCGTGACCGGATCGAACACGCACTGCACGCCGTACTCGTCCTGCAGCCGGAACGCCACCACCTCGAACTGCAGCTGCCCGACCGCGCCCAGGATCAGGTCGTTGTTGCGCAGCGGCCTGAAGAGCTGGGTCGCGCCCTCTTCGCACAGCTGTGACAGACCCTTGTGCAGCGCCTTCATTTTCAGCGGGTCCTTCAGTACCGCGCGCCGGAAGATCTCCGGGGCGAAATTTGGCACCCCGGTGAAGGCGAGCCGCTCACCCTGCGAGAAAGTGTCGCCGATGTTGATGGTGCCGTGGTTGTGCAGGCCGATGATGTCCCCGGCGTAGGCCTCTTGCGCCTGCGCGCGGTCGGCGGCCATGAAAGTGAGCGCATCCGCCACGCGTACCTCCTTGTCGAGGCGCACGTGGAACAGCCGCATGCCGCGCGAGTATCGCCCGGCGCACAGGCGCAGGAACGCGATCCGGTCGCGATGCGCGGGATCCATGTTGGCCTGGATCTTGAACACGAACCCGGCGAGCGCGTCCTCGGCCGGCTCCACCGTGCGCTCGCGCGCGGTGCGCGGCAGCGGCGCGGGGGCGTAGCGAATGAACGCCGCGAGCAACTCCTCGACGCCGAAGTTGTTGATGGCGGAGCCGAAGTACACCGGAGTCTGCCGGCCGGCGAGGTAGGCTTGCGGGTCGAAGGCCGCGGTGGCGCCTTTCACCAGCGCGATCTCCTCGCCGAAGGAGGCCGCCTGCTCCCCGAGGAGCTCCCGCGCCGCGGGGCTGTCGAGCCGCTCGATGGTGCGGTTCTCGCCCACCCGGCCGCGCTCCCCGGCGGCGTAGGCGTAGAGGCGATCCTCGCCGAGGTGATAGATGCCGCGCAGCTCGCGCCCCATACCGATCGGCCAGGTGATGGGCGCGGTGCCGATGCGCAGCACGGTCTCGATCTCATCGAGCAGCTCGATCGGTGGACGCCCGTCGCGATCGAGCTTGTTGATGAAAGTCATGATCGGCGTATCGCGCAGGCGGCACACCTCCATCAGCTTGATGGTGCGCTCCTCGACCCCCTTGGCGCAGTCGATGACCATGAGCGCGGAGTCCACCGCGGTGAGCGTGCGGTAAGTGTCCTCGGAGAAGTCCTCGTGACCGGGCGTATCGAGCAGGTTCACGATGCAGTCGCGATACGGGAACTGCATCACCGAGGAGGTCACGGAGATGCCGCGCTGCTGCTCGAGCCGCATCCAGTCGGAGGTGGCGTGGCGCGCGGCCTTGCGCCCCTTGACGGTGCCGGCCATCTGAATGGCGCCGCCGAACAGCAGCAGCTTCTCGGTGAGCGTGGTCTTGCCGGCGTCGGGGTGCGAGATGATAGCGAAAGTCCTTCGGCGATTGATTTCCTTAGATATTTTTGACTCCGATTCCGCCACAATTCCTCACTATGTACACAGGCATGTACACAAAATTTCGGAGCTACGCTAACCCGACGCCTGGCGTGCTATTGCGCCAGCCTGAGTAGCGTAAGTGCCTGAAGACACTATAACCTGGATACCAGTTGACACAATAACCTAAAACTAATAGAACAGAATAACCTAGAGATAGGAAGGCCGCATAGCCTAAAACTCGTCCGGTCGATTAACCTGGAAACGGTCATGGCC
>JBOIAH010000023.1:0-6255 GCA_050739055.1 Steroidobacteraceae bacterium
GCGCTGGCTGAGCGCCAGCGCGACCACCTCGTCGCCCGCCTCGAGCATACGCCGCGCGCGCGCCACGACCTGCTCGCCGGCCGGGGTAAGGGACACGTTGTTGGGCGCGCGCTCGATGAGCTGCACGCCGAGAGCCTGCTCGAGCTTCTTCAGCTGCGCCGACAGGGTAGGCTGGCTGACGAAGCAGCGCGCCGCGGCGCGCCCGAAGTGACGCTGGTCTGCCACGGCCACCAGGTAGCGCAGGTCCTTGAGCTTCAGTTCCATCGGCCTATATATGGAGTCTATCAAGATCATCAAATCAATCGATTGGAAGGATAGCAGATCCGCGCCCATCATCTCCCCCGCTGCCCGGCTACGCGCGCGACCTGCAACTCAATCTCGGCACGGTGAGGCGCGGGGCGCTTCAGCCTCCGTCGGGCGATTCGCCTGGCGTGCGGCTCCTGGCGTTGCCAGGTGATGTGTCATCATGCCGCCACCGTCGGCGCGACCCTGGCAATGTCGATTACCCGAGCCATTCTGCTGGTCATCGCCGCCGCGGCCACGGCCCCCGCGGCCAGCGCAGCGCCCGCCGCCTTGCGCTCGGTGGTGGACGACCTTGGGCAGACGGTGGGGGTGCCCGCCCCGCCGCTGCGCATCGTGAGTCTGGCACCGGGCACCACCGAGATGCTGTTCGCCGCGGGCGCGGGCGGTGAGGTCGTCGCGACCGTCGAGTACTCGGATGTGCCGGATGCGGCACGGCGTATTGGGCGTATCGGCGACGCCACGGCCGTCGACATGGAGCGCCTGGTGATGCTGCATCCGGACGTGGTGGTGGCGTGGCCCGGCGGCGGCAATCCCGCGCAGCGTGCCAAGATCGCTCGACTGCACGTGGCGGTCTACCAGCAGCAGGTCGTGCGACTCGCCGACCTCGCGACTTCCGTGCGCCGCCTGGGGGCGCTCGCCGGCACGCAGGCGCAGGCCGAACGCGCTGCGCGCGACATCGAGGCCCGCCTCGCGGCGCTCGAGCGAGCCTACGGCCGCGGAGCGTGGGGCGCCGGCCGGCACCCGAGCGTACTGCTGCAGGTGTGGAATCGGCCCATCTACACCGTGGGCGGCAGGCATCTCATGAGCGATGCGCTCACCCTGTGCGGGGCGCGCAACGTGTTCGCGGATCTGCGCGAGGCGGGACCGGCGGTGGACGTCGAGGCAGTCATCGCCCGCGATCCGGACATCATCATCGCGGCAGGCCCCCCCGGTGAGAGTGCGGCGTGGCTCGCGGACTGGAAGAGGTTCGGCGCGCTGGCGGCGGTGCGCAACGGCCGCCTGATCGCCTTCGAGGACCAGGGCCTCTCGCGCCTGGGTCCGAGCGTCATCGACGCCACGGAGCAACTGTGCCGCGCGATCGCGCGCGTCAATCGCGGAAATTAGTGAACTGCAGCGGCCGGTCGAGCTTCGCGCCGCGCAGCAGTGCGATCGCCGCCTGCAGATCGTCGCGCTGCTTGCCGCTGATGCGCACCTTGTCTCCCTGCAGGCTTGCCTGCACCTTGAGCTTCGAGTCCTTGACGAGGCGCATGAGCTTCCTGCCGGTCTCGGCATCGATGCCGTGCCGCAGCAGCACTTCCTGGTGCGCGGCCGACAGCGTCGTCTGCGGCTCCTTCACCTCGAGACAGGCGAGATCGATGCCGCGCTTGGAGAGCCGCAGCTTCAGGATCTCCAGCATCTGCCGGAGCTGAAAATCCACCTGTGCATGCAGCGTGACCGTGAACTCCAGGAGCTCGAAGCGCGCGCCCGTGTCCTTGAAGTCAAAGCGCTGCGACAGCTCACGGCCGGCCTGGTCGATCGCGTTGGCGACCTCGTGGGCGTTGAACTCGGAGACGGCGTCGAAGGACGGCATCGGCTAGTCTCGGGTGCGCCGCGGGCGGCGCTTCTTGCCCGGCGCGCGTGCCGCCCTGGCCGAACGCGCGTCGAGCCTGCGGCGGTGCTGGCGCGCGAGCTCCATGAAGCGCGGCGTGGGCCCCACGTCCTCGTACACCGGGTCGCCGTGCTCGTCGGTGGAGATCACGCGCTTGCCGGCCACGTAGGGCATGGCGGCCGCGACTTCCCTGAGCGCCGCCCCCAGGAGCTCCGTGATGAGCTGCTCGGGCGCGCGCCCGGGGAACATGTCGGCGAGCGCTGCGAGCTGCGCGGCGTCTTCCACTGGCAGCCGCACGGCAAACCTGGCGGCGGTACGGGGTGCAGCGGGCGTCTCGTGCCAGCTCTCCAGCAGTGCTTTGAAACTCACTTGAGTGCGCCTTGGCAGGTGTTTCGGGCTTCGGACGCGCATTCTAGCGAAACGCGCGGCGGCGCAGGTGCCCGGCCACCGCGGGGGCGGTTGTGAACGCTCGCCGGGGTCGCGTAGCATCGAAAAGCCATGTCCGCCACCCTGCTTCTCGAGCGCGAGGCGCTGCGGGTCATCGACTACCGCTGCAGCGCCGGCCCGCACGACCGGCCCTACGTCGAGCAATACGGCAGCTTTTCCATTTCCTATGTGCGCCGCGGCAGCTTCGGGTGCCTCACCCGGGGCCGGGCCTTCGAGCTGGTCGGCGGCTCGTTTCTCATCGGCCGTCCGGGTGATGAGTACCTGTGCACGCACTCGCACCACGCGCACGGCGACGAGTGCCTGTCGTTTCACTTCGGCGCGGGGCTGTTGGACACCCTGGGATTATCCGCGCTGCGTTGGCGCAGCGGTGCGCTGCCGCCGATGGCGGAGCTCGCAGTGCTCGGGGAGCGTGCCCAGGCGGCGGCCGAGGGTGAAAACGACGTCGGCCTCGACGAGGCGGGGACGCTGCTCGCGGCGCGCTTCATTGGTATCGCCTCCGGCAAGGGCTTCGAGCCGGTGGCCGTGACGGCACGCGATCGCCGGCGGGCCGTGCGCGCGGCGCTGTGGCTGGATGCGCACGCGAACGAGCCGCTGGACCTGGCGCGTGCCGCGCGCGAGAGCGGGGTGAGCGCCTTTCACTTCCTGCGCCTGTTCGCGAAGGTCACCGGGGTCACGCCGCATCAATACCTGGTGCGGGCACGGCTGCGGCGCGCAGCGCGGCTGCTCGCCGCGGATACGCGAGCGATCGCCGGCATCGCCTACGAGGCGGGCTTTGGCGATCTGTCCAACTTCATACGGACCTTCCGGCGCGCGGCCGGCGTCTCGCCGCGGCATTTCCGCCGCATGACCCGCCACGACCGCAAGATTCTCCAAGATCGGCTCGCGGCGCCTGCCTTAGTCTGACGTCCTTAGCGGAGGTCATCGGCGCCTCCTTCAAGGACAGGAGATCATCATGTACGACCATATTGGTTTGAAGGTGAAGGATCTGGATGCGAGCGTGCGGTTCTACAGCGCCGCGCTCGGGGCCCTCGGGCACGTGCTGCCCTTCAGCGACCAATCCACCGCCGGCTTCGGTCCCGAAGGGGCCCCGGCGCTCTGGCTGTACGCCGACGCGAAGCTGGCGCATTCGGTGGTACACGTCGCGTTCACAGCGGGGAGCCGTGCGGCGGTCGATGCGTTTTACCGCCAGGGGCTCAAGGCCGGCGGCCGCGACAACGGCGCGCCGGGCCTGCGCAAGGACTACAGCCCGACGTACTACGCGGCATTCCTGTTCGATCCCGACGGCAACAACGTGGAGGCCGTCTGCCTGAAATGACCGCCTGACCGCGGCCTGGCAGTTAGCATAGCCCGGGATCTAAGGGCGTTGGCCCCGCGCACCAGCGATGGGAGCTGCTCATGCGCTTGACGCCCCGCGCGCCCCGCGGCGATACTCTCCGGCAGATGTCGCAGCAGCCCGTCAGCGTTTCGCGTCGGTGGTGGTGGCGCACTTCATAACGGAGTGGGCTGACGGTTAGCTTTTTTCTCGCGGCTTTAAGAATTTAACGGCACCAGAAACCCATCTCCGGATGACCCCGGGATGGGTTTTTTGTTGTTCGTGCAGTGGGGAGCCTTGAGCGTTGCAGTCACCCTTCGACATAACCGGTGATCTGGATACGCCGGTGTCGGCGTTCATGAAGCTCGCCGCGTTCGCGCCGCGCTTTCTGCTCGAGAGCGTCGAGGGCGGCGAGCGGCTCGGGCGCTATTCCTTCATCGGCTTTGGCGACGGCCTCGAGGTGCGGCTCGATGGGGCGGGGCTCGCGGTCGGCTCGCAGCAGGCGGTGCGGCCGGCGCACGGCGCGGAGCTGCTCGCGGGGCTGCGCGCCGCGCTGGCCCAGGCGCCGCAACCGCGGCCGGACATCCCCGGCGTGCCGCTCGCCGGGGGCCTGGTCGGCTACGCCGCTTACGACGTGGTGCGCTACTTCGAGCGCCTGCCGCAACGCGCGCACTTGCCCGCCGCCGTGCCGGCGCTGCATTACCTTGCGCCGCGCTCGGTGCTGGTGTTCGATCACCTCACGCGCGGCATCGCGCTGCTGCATGCGGGCTCGGAGCAGGAGCGGCGCTCGCTGCGCGGGGAAGTGGTGCAGGCGCTGCGCGGCGCACTGCCGACGGGTGCGCGCACCGGTCGATACGGGCCGCCGGCCGCGGCCTATACGCGCGAGGACTACCTGGCCGGCGTGCGGCGCACGCAGGAGTACATCGCCGCGGGAGATGTGTACCAGCTGGTGCTCGCGAGCCGCTTCTCGGGCCGGCACGAGCTCGATCCCTTCCAGGTGTATCGCGCCCTGCGCCTGATCAATCCCTCTCCTTACATGTATTACTGCGCGCTCGGGGACGTGACGGTGGTTGGCTCTTCTCCCGAGGCGCTGGTGAAGCTCAACGGGCGGCGGGCGCAGCTGCGGCCGCTTGCCGGTACCCGTCCGCGCTCCACCGACGCCGCGGTGGACGAGGCACGCGCCGCCGAGCTGCTCGCCGACCCCAAGGAGAACGCCGAGCACGTGATGCTGGTGGATCTCGCCCGCAACGACCTCGGGCGGGTGGCCTGCGCCGGCAGCGTCGCGGTCGACCCCTACCGGGCCATCGAGCGCTATAGCCACGTCATGCACATGGTGAGCGGAGTGCACGGCGAGCTCGCGCCGCGCTGCGACGCTTTCGACCTGTTCGCAGCGGCGTTTCCGGCCGGCACCCTGGTGGGCGCGCCCAAGGTACGCGCCATGCAGATCATCGATGAACTCGAGCCCGTGAGCCGCGGCCTGTACGGCGGCACGGTCGGTTATTTCGGCGCACGCGGCGACATGGATCACGCCATCACCATCCGCACGCTGGTGTTCAGCGGCGATGAGTACAGCTACCAGGCCGGCGCCGGGATCGTCGCCGACAGCGTGCCGCACGCCGAGCACGAGGAGGTGCTGGCCAAGAGCGCGGCCATGGTGCGCGCGCTCGAGCTTGCCGGGGAGGGGCTGTGAAGCCGCGCCTGCTGCTCATCGACAACTACGACTCCTTCACTTACAACCTGGTGCAGGGGTTTCTGGTGCTCGGCGCCGAGGTGAGCGTGTACCGCAACGACGCCCTCACGCCCGCCCAGGCGCAGGCGCTCGCGCCC
This sequence comes from Steroidobacteraceae bacterium, assembly GCA_050739055.1. GTDB lineage: Bacteria > Pseudomonadota > Gammaproteobacteria > Steroidobacterales > Steroidobacteraceae > 13-2-20CM-66-19. Next base: position 5,478 of record JBOIAH010000023.1, read on the forward strand.
TCGCACCTGTGCATCTCGCCCGGGCCCGGCACCCCGTACGATGCGGGCGTTTCCATGGACATGATCCGCGCCTTCGCCGGCCGCATTCCCGTGCTGGGCGTGTGTCTCGGGCACCAGTCGATCGTGGAGGTATTCGGCGGCAAGGTGGTGCGCGCCGGGCGCCTCATGCACGGCAAGACCTCCCTCGTACGCCATGACGGGAGCGCGCTGTTTCACGGCTTGCCGCAGCCGTGCGAGGTCGGGCGCTATCACTCCCTGATCGCAGCTCCGGGAACGCTGCCCGCAGCGCTCGAGGTGAGTGCGCAGACCGACGAGGGGGAGATCATGGCGGTGCGCCACCGTACGCTGGTGGTGGAGGGCGTGCAGTTTCATCCGGAGAGCATCCTGACGCCGGACGGACCGGTACTGCTGGGCAATTTCCTGAAATACTCGGCCGGCGAGCGCACGCGCGGCTCCGGCACCGGAATCGGCGATGCCCGCAGCGCGTGACTGGCTGCAACAGCTCACCGAGCGCCGCGACCTCTCGCAGGATGAGGCGGAGCAATTGCTCGCGCACCTCACCGATGCGCAGCTGCCCCCGGCCATGGGCGGTGCGATCCTCGCGGCACTCGCGACCAAGGGCGTGGTGGCGGATGAGCTGCGCGGTTTCGCCCAGGCGATGCGCCGCCTGGCGCGCCGTCCCGACATCCCGCCTGCGCTGCGCGCCATCGACATCGTCGGCACGGGCGGGGATGCCTCGGGAAGCTTCAACATTTCCACCGGCACGGCGCTCCTGACC
>JBOIAH010000024.1:0-3693 GCA_050739055.1 Steroidobacteraceae bacterium
CTTCAGATCGCGCGGCGCAGCGCCGCGCGGGCCAGCAGCCGCGTGGAGTCGAGCGTCGGCAGCGGTGAGTTGCTGTCACCCATGATCAGCGGGATCTCGGTGCAGCCGAGGATCACGGCGTCGCAACCCTCGTCCTTCATGCGCGTCATGACGCGCTGGAAGTAGGCGACCGCTTCGGGCCGGAAGACGCCGCAGACCAGCTCGTCAAAGATGATGCGGTTGATTTCCGCGCGTTCGGCGCTGTTGGGGCGCAGGTACTTCAGGCCGCGCGCCGCGAGCTTTTCCGGATAGACCTCGCTGTCGATGAGGTAGCGCGTGCCGGTGATGCCGAGGGTGCGAAAGCCGCGTTCGACCGCCTGTGCCGCGACCACCTCGGCGATGTGCAGCCAGGGGAGCGGCGAGCGCCGCACCACCCAGGGCAGACCCTGGTGGATGGTGTTGTCCGGGCAGATGAGGAAATCGGCGCCGGCCCGGGCGAGCTTGTGGGCCGAGGACAGCATGAGCTCGGCGACACCCGGCCAGTCGCCGCGGTCGATGCAGCGCATGTAGGCGGCGAGCGAGTGGTTGTGCAGGGACACCTCGGGGTGATCGAGCGCGCCCAGGAGCGCCGCGCCCTCGAGGCACACGGTGCGATAGCAAAGCGACGCTCCTTCCGCGGAGCAGGCCACGATGCCGATGTGCTGGGGCATGCCGCGATCTTAGCGGGCCTGCCGCTGGCGCACGAGACCCGCAGGCGATCCGTCGCGCGCAGACTACGAATGCCCCGTCGGGTTGACGGTCAGCAGAGCGGCGGGAATTCGCGTGCAGTGGTTGCGGTTCACATGCACAGTACACCATGGCGTGACGTGTCACTGCATCGCTTCCCGCGCAATCTGGGAGTCTCATGTCCAAGGGCAATGGCGGACGTGCGCCGCGCCGCGCAGTGCTTGCCGGATGCCTCGCTGCGGCGCTCGGCTCTGCCCAGGGGGGCAGCGCTCTCGTGTACCCGCCGGCACAGCTCGGCCCGGTGATCGATGACTACCACGGCACGCCGGTGGCGGATCCATACCGCTGGCTCGAGGATCTGGATTCGCCGGCGACCCGGACCTGGGTCGGCGCGCAAGCGCGGCTGACCGAGGGGTACTTCGCGGGGGTTGCGCAGCGAGCGAGGCTGCGCAGGCGCATCGCGGCGCTCTACGACTACACGCGATTCGGCATCCCCTTCCAGGAAGGCGGCCGCTACTTCTACACCTCAAACTCCGGGCACCAGGACCAGAGCGTGCTGTACGGGGCGGCGACGCTCACCGCACCGGGTGCGCCGGCAGTGGACCCCAACACGCTGTCGCCGGCGGGGGTCGTGACGGGATACGTCGCGAGCCGCGACGGCCGCCTCGTGGCGTACGGGGTTTCGCCGGGCGGGTCCGACTGGACCGAGTGGCGCATCCGCGACCTCAGCGCTCATCAGGACCTGCCCGATGTGCTGCGCTTCACCAAGTACTACCGGCCCGTGTTCACGCGCGACGGCAGAGGCTTGTACTACAGCGCTTTCCCCGCGCCCCGCCCCGGCGCGGAGCTCAGCACCCAGGACCTCGACGACGCGGTCTACTACCACGCCCTGGGGACCGCCGCCGCCGCCGACCGGCGCGTGCTGCAGATCCGTGCTCATCCGGACTGGCAATACGAACCGTACCTGTCGGACGACGGGCGCTGGCTGGTGGTGGCCGCCGGGGAAGGGGAGGTCGGGGACAAGGGACGCGAGGACCTGTACCTGATCGACCTCACCGCACCCACGCCCGCCGCGCCGCCCATCGTGCAGGGTTTCGACGCCGCTTACCTCTACGTCGGCGCGGATGCGGGCCGGCTGTATTTCCTCACGACGCTCGATGCGCCGAACGGACGCGTCATCGCGCTCGATCCGGCCAATCCCGCAAGGGACAACTGGCACACGGTGATCGCCCAGGGCGCGGATGCAATCGATCTGACCGAGACCAGCGTGACGCTGGTGGATCACCAGCTGATCGTCAGGAGCCTGCACGACGCGCACAGCCGCGTGATGAGCTACGGTCTTGACGGCACACCGCGCCGTGAAATCATCCTGCCCGGGCCGGGCACCGCGCGGGGCTTCGGCGGGCATGCGGATGACCGCGAGACCTTCTACTCATTCAGCGACCTCATCACGCCTCCCACCATCTACCGCTACGATCTGCAATCCGGCGTCAGCACGCGCTGGCGCACTCCGCAGGTGGCATTCGATTCCGGGGCGTTCGAGGAGGAGCAGGTGTTCTACCCCTCGAAGGACGGAACGCACATCCCCCTGCTGCTCGCCTACCGCAAGGGGCTCAAAGTCGACGGCGACAATCCGCTGCTGCTCTACGGGTACGGCGGCTTTGGAGTCCCGAGCTTGCCGACTTTCAGCCCGGCGCGCATCGCCTGGCTGGAGATGGGCGGGGTGTTCGCGATCGCCGGCATCCGCGGCGGCGGTGAATACGGCGAGGCCTGGCACCGCCAGGCCATTCGCACCCACAAGCAGGTGGTGTTCGATGACTTTATCGCCGCGGCCGAGTGGCTGATCGCCAGGCACTACACCTCGGTGCACAAGCTCGCGATTCACGGCGCCTCCAACGGCGGTCTGCTGGTCGGTGCATGCATGACGCAGCGGCCGGACCTGTATGGCGCCGTGATCGCGCAGGTGGGTGTGATGGACATGCTGCGCTTTGACAAGTTCGGGCAGGGCGCGGGCTGGGAGGGAGACTATGGCTCTCCGGACGACCCGGAGCAGTTCAAGGCGCTGTACGCGTATTCACCGCTGCACAACGTACACCACGGGGTGCGTTACCCGGCGACGCTCGTCATCACGGGCGATCACGACACCCGCGTGATGCCCATGCACTCCTTCAAGTTCACGGCGGCGCTGCAGGCGGCGCAGGCAGCTCCCGCGCCGATCCTGCTCGATGTCGAGCTGAACTCCGGCCACGGCGGGGCCGAGACCGTCACCCAGGCGATCGCGCTGAATGCGGACATCTATGCGTTCCTCGCGCGCAACCTCGCCATGAACTAGGCTGATTGTTCCCGCAAGCGCGCAATCTTCCATGCGGTCGCACTCGCGGCCGGCATGGTGGGGGGGCATCAGCCACTCGCCATCGGCGGCTCGTCGCGGATCCCAGTGTCATCGACGAGTCAGCCCGAGCAGATTGCCCAGCCCGGTGTTGCCGACCGGCAGCCACGTGAACCGAAAGGCAACGAGCTTCCCGGACTTCCGCGCTAACATCGTCCAATGGATCTGCGTCCCGCGGGGCGGGATCCTCACCACGCCAGAAAAACGAAGGGGAACACCATGCGTTCGGGATACCTTGCCTTGGGTGCTGCTGTGGGGATGGGGCTTGCCGGCTGCGGCGCGGTGGGGGGCCAGGAGCCCACTGAAGCGCAGATGAAGGAGGCGATGCTGTACGAAATGAATCACCCGCCCGGATACACGGTCAGCGACCCCGTCACGATCAAGTTTTTCAAGAAAGAGGCCTGCGATAAGCCGACGCCGCAGGGTTACAACTGCACCTTCGACGTGCAGGTCGCGTCGGCGAATCTCGGTGCCTCGATGTACAACAACATTCCGGGGGCCTTTTTCTACAAGGACAAGGATTCCGGCAAGTGGATGATGCGGCCGCCGTTCTGAGATGATGTCGTCTGCGGCTGGCGCGCAGAGAGCCTCTTCAGACG
>JBOIAH010000025.1:0-1616 GCA_050739055.1 Steroidobacteraceae bacterium
ACTTCGAGCGCGTCCTCGAGCGGAGCCGTGCGCGCGGGCCGTGGATGGTCGGAGCACGCCTCACGTACGCTGACCTGTCCATGGCGCAGGTGATCGCGGGTCTGCGCTATGGCTTCCCGCTCGCCAGCGCCCGGGCACTGCGCAACCGTCCGCGGCTGCGGGCGCTGCACGAGGCGGTGTTCGACCGGCCGCGCATCGCGCGCTATGTGGCTTCGGGCCGCCGGGTCCCCTTCAACAACGACGATCTGTTCCGGCACTACCCGCAGCTGGATCGGTGAGGGCGCAAGGAGCGTACCGGCGATCGCCGCGGCGGGGCTTTGAGGTCGCGATCTGCGACCTCAAACCGCTTCTGACCGCGGGGATCTCAGTGGGCACGCCGTAGAGCGCGGCGGCAGGTTGCGGGTGCCTTTGCAACCGCGGGGTGGCGGCATCGAGGGTTTGAACGAGATTCTTGGCGCATAGCAAACCACGAACCCAGTGACCCAGAAGCGGCGGGGAATGGGCTCGCATTGTTTGCATTCGCCCCCGGGACGCGTTATAAGTAAATATACAAGTAATAACTTGTGTATCAAGGGGAGCGCTCATGTCCATCTGGCTCGTCGTCCTGATCTTCGCCCTCGCCGCCGTCGTCGGTCTCACCATGGCGCTCGCGGTGTTCAAGGGTAATTTCCCGCCGGTCCCGAGTGCGGTCATTCACGGTGCTCTCGCGGCGACCGGCCTCGTGCTGGTGCTCATCCTGGTGATCCAGGGCGCCCGGGGACCCACGCTCGGGGCGCTGGTCTTCTTCCTGCTCGCGGCTCTCGGGGGGTTTACGCTCGCCTTCGCTTACCACGCCCGCAAGAAGAAGCTGCCCCCGAGCCTAGTCGTGGGACACGCGGTGCTCGCGGTGATCGGGTTCCTGCTGTTGCTCACGGCCGCGTTGCACCTCTTCTGATGAAAGGGCCGCCGCTCCTGCACCCCGTCCATCCGGCGCTGGCGCACTTTCCGCTGGCGTTCTGGATCGGTGCATCGGTGTCGGACCTGATCGCACTCAAGTCCGGTGACGCGGCGTGGTGGACCGTGAGCCACCACGCCGTCGCCGCCGGGGTCATCATGGGGGCCGTCGCACTGCTCGCGGGGTTACTCGAGCTGTGGCTGCGCAAGCTACCGCGCGCGGCGATCGCGTGGGTGACCGTGCACGCGAGCCTCATGGGGTCGGCGCTCATCTGCTTCATGGTGAGTCTCGCGTGGCGCACCGCTGCGCCGCCGCCGCTCTCGGCCGTGGCGATGTCGTTCCTCGGTTCCGCCATCGTTCTCGCCGGCGGGTACTGCGGCGGCATCCTGGTCTACCGGTTCGGCGTGGGGGTTGCGTGGCGGGCGGACGGAAACCAGTAGTCCATGCGTCTCCGGCGGGCGCACTGCGCAGCGCGCCGGCCGCATCAGCCCTCCTGCAGGCGCTCAAGCGCCGCGGGCCGCTCACCATCCGCGAGCTCGCGCAGGAGCTCAGCATCACCTACGAGGCGGTGCGCCAGCAGATCGCGGAGCTGTTGCGGGCCGGGTGGGTCGCGGGCACCCGCGCCGCGGCGCGGCCCGGCGCCGCCGGCGACGCAAAGCCCGGTCCCGCCTCGCGCCAGTAC
>JBOIAH010000026.1:0-1078 GCA_050739055.1 Steroidobacteraceae bacterium
ACCTGGAGCGGCGGCTGGGATTGCGTTGATTGGTAGGGTAGATGCGCTGCTGGCGTGACAGGCGCTTATGCCGCGTGCTTTGATGTCGCCCGGTTCGGCGAGCGCGAGGAGTGGATCTGCCTTTGCGGGCGGCGCCGCTGACGGCTTGCGCCCGCGCGGTCTTCTATGTTCACCGTCTGCCCAAAGTGCGCCTTGACCCTGGTCGTGACCGCTGCGGACCTGCGCGTGGCCCAGGGCTACGTGCGCTGCGGGCGCTGCTCGAGCGTGTTCAACGCGCTGGCGCAGCTCACGGAGGACGGCCAGGGGGCAGCAGGCGTGGCGCCCGAGTCCCCGCCGGCACCCGCCGCGCCGCCCGCCGATCCTGATGAGCGCCCGCCGGCACCGGCCGCTCCGGACGATGAGTCCATTCCCGAAGCCGCGCTCGAATTTGATCCCGAGACGACCGACGCGGCCTCCGTTTTCGTGCAGCCGCCGCCGGACCCGCAGTGGACCGCTGCCACCGGCTCGTTCAGGGCCATGGTCGCGGCCGATCAGGAACCGCAGCCCGAAGCGGCGGACCAGCAGGTCGACGTGGAAATCGACGCGGCCTTGCTGTCGGACATCGTGCGGGGCGATCCGCTGACGCCGGCGCCCGCGGCCGCCGCGGTTACGCCGGCCCCCGCGGAGCCCCGCCCGGCGCGCGCCCACGCCCCCACCGCAGGCAGCACCGCCCGACAGGCACAACCCGCGGCGCGCGCACCGCTCACCCGCACGCCGCCGACGGCGCCCGCCACCCCGCAGCCACACCATTTGGACGGGGACGATCACGGTACCGGCACTGCGGTACCCGATGCGCCACCGCACATCCCGCCGCGGCGCGAGCCGCTGCTGTGGACCCTCGGCGCGGCGCTGCTGGTGCTCGCGCTCATCGCGCAATTCATCAATCACCACCGCGATGCGCTCGCCACCAATCCGCGGCTCACCCGCCCGCTGGCCGCGCTGTATGGCGCATTCGGCGTGGCGCTCGCGCCGCAATGGGATCTGCATGCGTACGACGTCCGCCAGCTCGGCGCGACGGTCGAGCCCGGCAGCACGGGGG
>JBOIAH010000027.1:0-2372 GCA_050739055.1 Steroidobacteraceae bacterium
GGGGCTGGGCGCATCGGTGGAGCGCTTCACGCGCGTGCTCTCGCTTGCGCAACGGCCCGACGGCTCGTGGGACGTCGTGACCGACAAGGGCGAAGTGCACGCCGAGCACGTGGTCAACTGCGCAGGATTGTGGGCGCGCGAAGTGGGCCACATGGTCGGCATCGAGCTGCCGGTGCTGGCGATGGAGCACCACTATCTCATCACCGAGGACCTCCCGGAGCTCAAGGGCCGCGACCAGGAACTCGTCAACACCACCGACTACGCCGGGGAGATCTACCTGCGCCAGGAGCGCGGCGGGGTGCTGATCGGCACCTATGAGCCCCACGGCGTGGTGTGGTCGCCGGTGAAGACCCCGGACGATTTTGCGATGCAGCTCCTGCCCGAGGACTTCGAGCGGCTGGCGCCCTACTTCGAGGTCGGCTTCAAGCACTTCCCGGCGCTCGGGCGCGTCGGAATCCGCAAGGCCGTCAACGGCCCGTTCACCTTCGCGCCCGACGGCAACCCACTGGTGGGACCGGTGCGGGGCTTGCGCAACTACTGGGTCGCCTGCGCCGTCATGGCCGGGTTCAGCCAGGGCGGCGGTATCGGGCTCGTGCTGTCGCGCTGGATGGCGCAGAACGATCCGGGGCAGGACATCATTTCCATGGACGTGGCGCGCTTCGGCGCATTCGCCACGCCCCGGTACACCTCGATCAAGGTGCCGGAGAACTATTCGCGCCGTTTCCGGCTCGCCTATCCCAACGAGGAGCTCCCCGCCGTGCGCCCGGTGCGCCGCTCGCCGATCTACGAGCAGCTCAAGAGCGCCGGCGCCGTCATGGGCGCCAACTTCGGCCTGGAGAATGCGCTGTGGTTCGCACCGCCGGGAGTCGAGCCCGGGGAGACGCCCACCTATCGCCGCTCGGAGGCCTTTCCCATCGTGCGGGCGGAATGCCGCGCCGTGCGCAGCGCGGTCGGCCTGTACGAGACCACCAACTACGCGAAGTACGAGGTCAGCGGCCGGGGCGCGCGCGCGTGGCTCGACCGGGTATTCGCTTGCCGGATACCGAAGCCCGGCCGTCTCGGGCTTGCGCCGATGTTGAATTCCGCCGGCCGGATCGTGGGCGACTTCTCGATGGCGTGCCTCGCCGAGGACCGCTTCATGATCGTCGGCTCCGGCTTTGCCGAAGAGTTCCACATGCGCTGGTTCTGGGCCTCGCAGCCCCCGGCGGACGTGTTCGTGCGCTCGCTCGCATCGACGCTGTGCGGCGTGTCGATCGCCGGCCCGAGAGCGCGCGAGCTGGTGCAGCGGCTGGTGCGCGCTGATCTTTCACCCGCGGCCTTCAAGCTGTTCCAGGTACGCGAGACGGCCGTCGGCTTCGCACCGGCCATCCTGACGCGCGCCGGGTTCACCGGCGAGCTCGGCTACGAGATCTGGACTACGCCCGACTATTTCGCCTCCCTGTACGATGACCTGTGGGAGGCGGGGCGCGAGCTGGGGCTCGTGCACTTCGGCGGGCGCGCCCTCTCCTCTTTACGGCTTGAAAAGGGCTACGGCTCCTTCAACAAGGACCTCCGCCCCGACTACACGCCCGGTGAGAGCGGCCTCGACCGGTTCATCGACTTCGAGAAGCCCGACTTCACCGGTCGCGCGGCCGCGCTCGCCGAGCGCGCGGCGGGACCCAAGCGCCGGTTCGTGATCCTGGAGGTCGAGGCGCTCGACGCCGACGCCATCGGTTACGAGTCGATCATGAAGGATGGCGCGGCGGTCGGGTATGTGACCTCCGGTGCCTACGGTCACTGCGTCGGCAAGAGCCTGGCCGCCGGTTACCTGCCCGCCCCGCTCGCGCACGACGGGGCGCGCTTCGAGATCGACATCCTGGGCGAGATGCGCACCGCGACCGTCAAGCTCAAGCCCCTCTACGATCCGCAGGGCCTGCGGCTGCGCGGCTGACGTAACCCGGCTGGACGCATATGTCCGGCTGGGACGCATATATGATGTGTCCCGGCCCCGGGCGGGTCTTCTACGGCGTCAGGTGATCGATGACCAGGCTCACGAGGCCGTCACGCCCCACCTGGTACGTCACTTCGCCCAGTGGATCGCCGCTGGCGCCCACCGGGTTCCCGGAACGTGCAATCCGCGCCACCACCTGCACGTTCTCACCCGGCGCGAGGCCCCGGCCGGGGAGCATCGCATCGGACGAGCTGAGCGCGACGATCTGCGGGAAGCGGCTCGCCAGGCGCTTCACGGCCAGCGGCGGACCCGGGTGAGCCGGGTCACGCACGAAGACAAACAGGGGCGAAGTGCCCACCGCCGCCGCAAGCGAGGGGGCGAGCGTGACGTTGACACGCACCACCGCCGCGCCCGGGTCCGCTGCGGGTGCCTGCGCCGCGGC
>JBOIAH010000028.1:0-5096 GCA_050739055.1 Steroidobacteraceae bacterium
CCGGTACCGGCGTGCAGTAAGGGCCGGCCCGACAAAGGCCGGCGATTCTAGGTAGGCCACTGAAGGGTGTCAACCCGCGGGGGGGTGGGCTTTGCTGCCGAAGCGAATTGATTTGTCGCGCAAGGCCATTACGATACGCAAACGGACCTTGAGGCGGCGTCCGTGCCTCGTCCCATAGGAAATGACGCTGGAACGGCCCCGGTCGGGGCGACAGGGAATCGGTGCGTAGCTCCTGGCTGGCGGGCTGGCTCTTGGGCCTGGGGTGCCTGCCGGGCGCGGTGGCGGCCGCCCCCACGGCGCTGCCCGCTCAGGTGCTGGACTCCTCGGTCCCCGATGCCGCTGTCGCCGAGGTCACCGGCGGCTCGCTCGATGGGCGTTTCCGGCCCTTTACCCCGCGCGGCTGGCACTCTATCACCGGGACCCTGTGGTTCAGGATCCCGTCGCTCACCGCGGCGCCGGCCGGTACGACCCCGGTGCTGCTCGTGCGCTCGGGGATGGATGAGCCGGTTGAGGTCTTCGCCCGGCGCGGCGGTGCGAGCGTGCCGCTCACGGCCTCGGCGGTCATCCCCAAGCTCGGCGGCGCGCAGGACAGCGTGTTCCCTCTTCCCCATGACCTGGACGCCGCGGCACCGTTCTACGTACGGGTCTCGCGGGAAGGCCGCGACCGGTCGGCATTCTTCCTTGCGACGCTCGCAGAGACCCTCGCTGGCGCCACCGCCCACGCGCGCATGATCGCGCTGGTCTTCGGCGCGCTGCTCGCCATGGCGCTCTCGGCGCTGCTGATGCGCTTCGTGCTCACCGATCTGCTGTACCTGTCGTACGGGACGCTGTTCTCGCTGCAGGCGCTTTATCTTGCGTACTTCTCCGGGGAGGGTTTTCGCTGGCCGGTCCTCTCCTGGGCCAGGCCGCTGTCGAGCTACGCGTGGAACGTGCCGATCGCCATCGCAGCGGCCGCCGCCTGCCTGTTCGTGCGCGAATTTGCCAACCTGCGGCTGTTCTCCGAGCGCGTGTACCGCGCCTTCGGGTGGCTCGCGGTCGCGTTCGTGGTGCTCGCCTGCTCGAACGCGCTGCGCGTGTTCGGGCTCGCGCAGCTGGTCGCGGACATCGGCAATCTGATGTTCGTAGGCACCGAGGTCTTCACCATCATCGTATCGTATCTCGCCTGGCGGCGCGGCAACCGCGCCGCCGGCTGGTTCCTCATCGCCTGGGGCCTGCAGTTCACCTTCCAGATCCTGACCTCCGCCTGGCTGCTGTATGGGCGGGCGGACAACGCCGAGGGACTCTTCTATTACGGGCTCACTCCCTCGATCGTGGCGGCGGCGATGCTGATCGCGCTCGGCGTCGCCGATCGCATGCGGGCGCAGAGCGCCGCGCTCACCGAAGCGGAGCTGCGCGCGCAGACCGATGCGCTCACCGGGGTCCTGAACCGCCAGACGCTCATCGAGCGCCTGGACGCGGCGTGCATGCGCGCCAAGGGACGCGGCCTGCCGGTATCCGTGCTGTTCATCGACCTGGATCATTTCAAGCAGATCAACGACTCCCACGGCCACGCGGCGGGCGATGCGTGCCTCGCCGCGGTCATCGCGCCGATCGACGCGGAGCTGCGCCAGTCGGACGTCATCGGCCGCTACGGCGGGGAGGAGTTCGTGGTGGTGCTGAGCGGCGCAGACTGCGCCGCCGCGCATCAGATCGCCGAGCGCATCTGCCGGCGCGTGGAGCAGGTGCGCGTCGAGGAATTCGGCACCCCGATCCACCTCACCTGCAGCATCGGGGTCGCCGCGAGCGACACCCTCGAGGTGTGGGGTCAGCACCTGATCGCCCAGGCCGACGCCGCGCAGTACGCGGCCAAGCGCTTGGGGCGCAACCAGGTGCAGCTCGCCGCCACGCTCGCGGCGTAACTCACTGGAACCGGACGGCGCCCGATCCCGCAACCGTGAAGCGGCTTACTTCGGCTTGGTGAACTTCAGGATGAACTGATCGGTGTGGCCACGGATCGCGGCATCGAACACCTTCGCGGTGTGCGCATCGTTTGCATTGTGCAGGACGTTGCTCTCGGCTTCGAGCTTGAATCCCACGGACTCGACCTCCTTCTTCACGGCCTCCGGATCGATGCGATGCAGGGTCGAGGTGTCGCGGAAACCGGAACCCGCTTCGGCGGCGTGATCGAGCACGAGGTAGACGCCACCGGGCTTGAGCGCGTCGAACACCGCCTTGTCGATGTCCACGACCTGGATGTCGGGGATGTTGTGGAAGTCATGGTAGTTCTGCGACGTCCACACGAGATCCACTCCCTTCGGCAGCGAGTACTCGCGGGGGTGCTGCACGAGCACGGTCACGTTGGCGTAGTGAGGATCGGCGGCGATTGCCTGCACCGCGGCCGCCGGATCCCTGGACTCCGGCGCGGCGTTGGGCCGCCGCGGCGGCGCGACCGCGTAGACCTTGCCGCGGGTGCCGACGGCGACGCTGAGCAGGCGCGTGAAGTACCCCGAACCCGGGATCAGCTCGACCACCTGCGCCCCGGGCCTGACGCCGGCAAACTTCAGGCTCTCGGCCGGCTTGCGGTCGGCGTCGCGGGCACGGTCGGAGTCGGGGCGCGCCGGGTCGGCGACGGCCTGTTCAATGAGGCTGCGGGTGCCCCGTGCGTGGCTATCCGGGGTGGCGATGAGCAGCACGGCGCACAAGGCACCGGTGAACAACAGGGTGCGGGTCATGGGAAGCCTCCTCACAGCATGCCGGCGCACTCTAGCAGGCCTCAGGCGCGGGGCGTCAACCGCGCTGCGTCCGGCCGAGGCCGCCGCAGGTCGAGCTGCCAGGTTTCGGAAACGACGTCGCGGCCGAAACTGCGGCGCGGTTCGTGCGCCGTGCGCTCAAAGCCGGCCTGCTCGTACAGATGACGCGCGGCCGAGAGGTTCGCGTGGGTCCACAGCGCGATGCGCCGGTAGCCCGCCGCGCGCGCAAAGTCGACGCACTCGCTCACCAGCCTGCGGCCCAGTCCCAGTCCGCGTGCCGCGGGCTCCACCAGCAGCAGCCGCAGCCGCGCGGTGCGGGCGTCCTGCGCGACCAGGAAAATGCATCCCAGGCGCTGGCCGGCACGTTCCGCGATCCAGCATCGCTCGCGTGACGGGGCGAATTTGCGGATGAACTCGGCGGTGATCCCGGCGACCAGGGCCTCGAACTGCGCGTTCCAGCCGTACTCCTGGAAGTACAGCGCGCCGTGGCGCTCGACCACCCAGCCCAGGTCCCCGGGCCGATGGGTGCGCAACGACACCTCCGGGCGCGATGCGGCATCGGGGCGCACGCGGGCCAATGTGGCACGGATGACGCTCATCGCCTCGAGCAGCGCCTGGCGCCCGGAACCATCGAGCGCGGCGAGCATCGAGCGCACCTGTGCCTGGGAACGGCGCTCGAGCGGCGCGAACTCCCGCTCACCGCGTGTCGTGAGCCTGAGGTGCTGCCGCCGCGCATCCTTCACCGAGGCCTCGCGCGCGAGCAGGTGCCGGCTCTCGAAGCCCTTCAGGATGCGGCTCAGGTAGCCGCGATCCAGCGCCAGCTCGGCTGCCAGCTCGGCGGCGGTAAGCCCCGGCCGATGGGCGATCTCGTACATCAACCGCACTTCGGTGAGCGACCAGGGGCTGTCGTACAGCCCCTCGGCGAGCACCCCGATGCGCCGGGTGTACTCGCGGTCGAAGGCGCGCACCTGGGTGATCTCGCGTTTCAGGACGGGCACCAGGCGCACCTCGGGCGCGGCAACGGGCCCGGGCAGTCTTAAGGTATATAGTTGCCTGAGTCAACTATCAGCCGGTCGCCGAGCCTCGCCTGGGCCGGCGCACGGCCCGCACCTTGCCGCTGTCTCCGCCCCCGCAGAAGAACTGATCGCCGCCATCGGACTCGAGCCCCGAAACGCCCACTCCGGGCGGCATCTCGAGCCTCTCCAGGACCTCTCCGGTTCGGGGATCGACCCGCCTCAGATCGCTCTCGTCACCTTCCCAGGTGCCGTGCCACAGCTCGCCATCGACCCAGGTGACCCCGGTGACGAAGCGCCTGGACTCGATGGTGCGAAGAATCGCCCCGGTCTGGGGATCGACCTCATGGATCTTCCGGTCCCGATACTGCCCCACCCACAGCGTCCCTTCCGCCCACGTGAGCCCCGAGTCACCACCGCCGCCCGGCGCCGGGATCGAGGCGAGCACCTGGCCGGTCTGCGGATCGATCTTCTGGATGCGATCCTCGGCGAGCTGAAACAGGTGCTCACCGTCGAAGGCCGTTCCGGCGTGCGCTGCGACATCGATCGAGCGCAGTACCTTGCCGCTCGCCGGATCGAAGGCGTTCAGCTTGTCGCCGGCAGCAAACCAGACCCGCTGACCGTCAAAGCTGACTCCATGCACGTGGTCGGCACCCGGAAAGGGCCCGTACTCACGGACGATCTCGGCGGCTCTGCGACCCATGCCGGCATCTTAGTCAATCGGCAGCGGAGCGGGGAGTAACAAGGTCGTCGTGAATCCCGGCACGGGCGGGGTCATCCAGCGGCGAGTGCGCCCGCGCCCGAAGGACTGCACCTTGCCGGACGCCGCCAGCGAATCGAGAGCCCGCTGCACCGTGCGCTGGCTGGCCCCCAGCGCCAGCGCCAGCGCCGAGCTCGACCAGGATTCACCGTCGGTGAGGAAGGCCAGCAGCGCCGCGTGCCGCTCCTCGACGGGCCGCGCCAGCACGAGCACCTCGCGTGCGAGGCGCGGCGTCAGCGCAAAGCCCCGCGGGGTCGCGCTCACCTCGGCCAGCGTGCGCAGCACCGTGCGAAGCCGCGCTACTTCGACCCGCAACCGCGCGCGATGCGAGTCATCGGCGTGCTTCGCCCGGAAGGCGCGCGCGACGAGCGTGTCCCGCGGCACGTCCCCCGGCCACGCTTCGCCCAGCGCGCGTGCCAGCGCGAACAACACCGGACGCTTGGCGAGCGAGACCTCCTTGCGTTCGCAACGCACGACATGACGGCAAGCGTCCACGACGAAGGCCCTCGACGCCAGCAACGCTTCGACCTCCTCGAGCAACAGGAGCCGCTCCGCGCCACTCGCGATCAGGCGCGCGGCGGGCGTGTTCAGAAC
>JBOIAH010000029.1:0-2129 GCA_050739055.1 Steroidobacteraceae bacterium
CGTCATCGGCGTCATCGCCGTCGACGCTCTGCGCTCGGTCGGCCTGCGACATGTCGCTCAGGTCCCCGGCGATCGAGATCCCGAGCCTGCAGGGGCTGCTGGCGCTGGATTTTGCGACGCTGCTGCCGGGCGTGCACGTGCCGGTGTACGCCATCAACTCGGATCTCGCGCCCACCGACGCCGAGCGCATCAGGAAGTCGCTCCCCGGTTTCACGCTGGACGTAGTGCCCCACAGCGGGCATTTCCTCATGCTGGAGGCGCCGCAGCGCTTCAACCCGCTGCTGCTGAAGGACCTCGACGCGCTGTCGCGCGCTGCAGCGCACTGAAGCGCGCCGGCGGCAGGCGCGTCGACGACTAGGCGTGCTTTCTGATGCGCACCAGACCTTCCTGGGCCGCGCTCGCGACCAGGCGGCCATCGCCGGCGAACACGCTGGCGCGGGCGAAGCCGCGCGCCCCGGAGGCGCTCGGGCTCTCCATCGCGTACAGCAGCCAATCGTCCACCCGCAGCGGGCGGTGAAACCACAGGGCGTGATCGATGCTGGCCATGACGATCGAGGGCTGCAGGAGCGAAGTGCCGTGCGGCAGCGTCGCGGTGTCGAGCAGAAAGAAATCCGACACGTAGGCGAGCAGCCGCCGGTGCAGCATCTCGTCGTCAGCGAGCCGCCCCACGGTACGGAACCACACCTGGCGTGCGGGTGGCGCGCGCCGCGGCTGCAGGTAGTCGATCGGCTGCACGGGCCGGAATTCGAACGGCCGCGGCTGCTCGAAGAAGCGCCGCACCCGCTCGGGCAGCCGTTCGAGCACCTTCGGCGGCGGGCCGCGGGCATCGGCCAGACTCTGCGGCGCGGGCACCTGCGGCATGTCGATCTGGTGATCGAAGCCGCTCTCCGCCGCCTGGAACGAGGCGGCCATGGTGAAGATCTGCTGTCCGTGCTGGATGGCCACCACCCGGCGGTTGGAGAAACTGCGGCCGTCGAGGCTGCGATCGACTTCGTAGACGATCGGCGCATTACAGTCACCGCGCCGCAGGAAATACGCGTGCAGCGAATGCACCACCCGCGCATCGACCGTGGCGGCCGCGGCCGTCAGCGCCTGGCCCAGCACCTGTCCGCCGAACACCTGCGGTGCGCCGATGTCGCGGCTCGCGCCGCGGAACAGGTTGACCTCCAGCTGCTCGAGCTCGAGCAGCTGCAGCAGATCCGCGAGACGCTGATCCATGGGCCCGCGATGCGTCAACCGAACTTGAACGTGCCGTGCATCAGGGCGCTATGGCCCGGAAAGGTGCACAGGTAGCGGTAGTCCCCGCCCTTGGTGAGGATGGACGAGGAGAACGTGACGCTGGTGGTCTCGCCGCCGCCGATCACCTTGGTGTGCGCCAGCACGCGCTTGTCGCCCGGCGCAATGTAGTTGTTGGCCAGCCCCGCGCCGAGGCCCGCCTGGGCCACCGCGCTGAGGTCCGCCGCCTTCACCAACGCCCAGTCGTGGCCCATCGCCTCGCGCGGCTGCTTGCCGGCGTGATGCAGGGTCACCGTGATCTGCTTGCAGGTGGCGGGAACCGCGAGCTCCTGCTTGTCGTATTGCAACAGGTCATTGCCGCTGATCTCGACCTTGCACGGGTCGGCGTACGCGGCGAGCGGCAGTGCGAGTGCGGTGAGTGCGATGCCGGCCAGGGCGTTAACTCTGTGAGTCATTACAACCTCCTGTTGGGTGGCAATCAGTCCGGTACTCCCAGACGCTGGTGCATTACCGGGCTCGTGGTGGTGTACTGAAGGAACTGCTTTTTCTGCGGATACAGGTGGTGCTGGATCGCAAACGCGGCCAGCGCCGCCTCGTGAAACCCGGACAGGATCAGCTTCTTCTTGCCCGGGTAACTGTTGATGTCGCCGACGGCGAATACGCCCGGCAGAGTGGTCTGGAACTTCTCGGCATCGACCTTGAGCGCGCGCTTCTCGAGCGCCAGACCCCATTCGGCGATCGGGCCGAGCTTGGGGTGCAGCCCGAAGAATACCAGCAGCTGCTCGGCTTCCAGCGACACGACCGCGCCGTCGGGGGTACGGACGCCGACCCCGCGCAGCACGCCGTCGGCGACGCTGAGGGAGGCGGGCAGCGCCTCGAGGCAGCGCATGCGC
>JBOIAH010000030.1:0-2147 GCA_050739055.1 Steroidobacteraceae bacterium
GTTGTAGAGCGCGCCGAGCGTCTGCGCGGCAGTGGTGAGCGGCGCGGTGGAATCGACTGGGATTACCCGCACCTGCGAGTACGAGCCGGGCGCGAGCTTCAGGTCGGTCACCAGCCTGCCGAAGTTCCCGCCCGAGTCCGTCACCAGATCCACGCTCACCGGCGTCGCGAGCGGGTATTTGACCCAGCCGCCATCATCCGGGCCGGCCATGGCACTGGGGTTGAACCACACCGCCTGCGCGGTGATATACACGTGCGAATAAGTGGACGGGCTGTTGCCGATCGCCGACACGTTGGTGCGCGTTGAGCACCCCGCGAACGCAGCACACAGCCCCGCCAGCGAGGCAGCCAACGCGACCTGAACGAGGTGAGCAGGACGTGCCATGCAAATCCCTGTGCGCCCGGGGAGCCTCACGGAATCATGAGCCATGTCGCGGCAGGCCGCAACGCGTAAGGCCATGACGCGTGTGTGAAATTGTGTGCCCCGCCTCAGCGCGGCTGCCTTAGGATAGGATTGGACGCAGCGGAGCAAAGTCTGTAGAGTCCGCGCCGCAGAATTACCGGCGCGCGGTCAGCGCCGCTTTTGCCCGCAAGTCTGCCCGTTCCGGGCGCCGCTTCGCGCTTCCCCTTAACTTAAAGCCTCGCACCTGACCGCCGCAGCACAAGCTGCGCAGGCGAGCTCACGATTCGAGGTATTTTTCTCATGTCATTTTCCGCTCTCGGACTTACGTCCGGGCTGGTGCGCGCCGTGGCCGAAAAGGGCTACACGGTCCCGACTCCCATTCAGCGCGAGGCCGTTCCCGCCGTGCTCGCCGGCCGCGACGTGCTCGCGGGTGCGCAGACCGGCACCGGCAAGACCGCGGCGTTCGTGCTGCCGATCCTGCAGCGCCTGGAGGCCGTGCGCGGCCGTGCGCCGCGTGCGCTGGTGCTCACGCCCACGCGCGAGCTGGCCGCACAGGTCGCGCAGAGCGCGCGCGACTATGGTCGCTATGCGCCGCTGCGGACCGCGGTCATCTTTGGTGGCGTGAGCGACAAGCCGCAGATCCACACGCTGCGCTCGGGCTGCGACCTGCTGGTCGCGACACCCGGGCGGCTGCTCGATCTGGCGCAGCAGCGGGTGCTGGATCTGTCGGGGGTGCAGTGCCTGGTGCTCGATGAAGCCGACCGCATGCTCGACATGGGGTTCATCCACGCCATCCGCCAGATCCTCAAGCTCCTGCCCGCGCAGCGGCAGAACCTGATGTTCTCCGCGACCTACTCCCCGGAGATCCGCGCGCTTGCGGGCCGCCTGCTGCGCGATCCGCTGATGATCGAGGTCGCGCCGCGCAACGCCCCGGCCGAGCGCATCGAGCAGCACGTGTACCGGGTTCCCAAGGAGCACAAGCGGCACCTGCTGGCGCATCTCATTGGTAGCGGCAAGTGGAGCCAGGTGTTGATATTCACCCGCACCAAGCACGGCGCGAACCGGCTCACGCGCCAGCTCGAGTCCGGCGGCATCCGCGCCGCGGCGATCCATGGCAACAAGAGCCAGGGTGCACGGACGCGCGCGCTCGATGACTTCAAGAGCAACCGCATCACCGCGCTGGTCGCCACCGAGGTGGCTGCCCGCGGGCTCGATATCCGCGAGCTGCCGCAGGTCGTGAACTACGAGCTGCCCAACGTCCCGGAGGACTACGTGCACCGCATCGGGCGCACCGCCCGGGCGGGCGGCTCCGGGAAGGCGGTGTCGCTGGTCTCGCCGGATGAGACGCCGCTGCTGCGCGACATCGAAAAGCTCCTGCAGCGGGCGCTGCCGATCGCGGCCGTGCCGAGATTTCCGATCACATCGCCGGCGTAGCCGAATCGGGCTACGATTGAGCGCATGAGAGCCGCGGGCATCCTGTGCGCACTCGTGCTGCTCACCGCCGGCGCGGGCGCGCAGGCGCACGCGCATCTCGAGCGCGCCGAGCCCGCCGACGGCAGCGTGCTGCACGCCGCCCCCCGGCAGCTGGTGCTGACGTTCTCGCAGCCCGCACGTCTCACGGTGCTGTGGATCGAGCCGGCTGACGGCAAACGGCTCAAGCTCACCGGGCTGGCCACCGAAGCGGCGCGCCAGATCTCGGTTGCGCTTCCGGCGCTCGCGCCCGGCCGCTACACGGTGTCGTGGCG
>JBOIAH010000031.1:0-10721 GCA_050739055.1 Steroidobacteraceae bacterium
CGCTACCTTCAGGTCAAGGACTTCATTCTCGCGCAGATCGCCGGCGGCACGCTGCGCGCCGGGGAGCGCGTGCCTTCCGAGAACCAGCTCACGCGCACCCTGACCGTGTCGCGCATGACTGCGAACCGGGCGCTGCGCGAACTGGCCGCCGACGGGGTGCTGGTGCGGGTCGCGGGCGTGGGCACCTTCGTGGCCGAGCAGCGCGTGCACGCCCACCCGCTCGAGGTGCGCAACATCGCCGATGAGATCCGGGCCCGGGGCCATGAGCACCGCGTGCGGATCGTCGCGCTCGACTCGGTGAGCGCGCCGCGCGAACTCGCCGCGCGCTGCGGGCTCAGGCCCGGCACGCCGCTCGATCACTCGCTGCTGGTGCACTTCGAGGACGGCGCACCGCTGCAGGTCGAGGAGCGCTTCGTCAACCCCCAGGTCGCGCCCGGTTACCTGCACAACGACTTCTCGCGCACTACGTCTCACGAGTTCCTGGTGCGCGTGGCGCCCCTGCAGCGCGCCGAGCACACGGTGCGGGCCCTCGTGCCGCAGCGGCGCATCCGGCGGCTGCTGCAGCTCGCCGACGGCGAGGCGTGCCTGCTGATCATGCGCCGCACCTTCTCCCACGGTCGCATCGCCAGCGTCGCCGACCTTTATCATCCCGGTTCGCGCTACGAGCTGGCGGCGAACTGCCAGCCGAGGTAACGGCGCGAAGCGAAAGGCTACTCATGAACGACTCCCCCACCGGACCTGCGGTGCGCGCCCCGCGCGGCACCACCCTGAGTTGCCGCAGCTGGCTCACGGAGGCGCCGCTGCGCATGCTGATGAACAACCTCGACCCGGACGTGGCCGAGCGCCCCGCGGAGCTCGTGGTGTACGGCGGTCTCGGCAAGGCCGCCCGCAACTGGCAGTGCTACGGGCAGATCGTGGCGGCGCTGCGCGCGCTCGGGGAGGACGAGACGCTCCTCATCCAGTCGGGCAAGCCCGTCGGAGTGTTCCGCACCCACGCGGATGCCCCGCGCGTACTGCTCGCCAATTCCAACCTGGTGGCGCGCTGGGCCGACTGGGAGCATTTCAACGAGCTCGACCGCAAGGGACTCATGATGTTTGGCCAGATGACGGCCGGCTCGTGGATCTACATCGGCAGCCAGGGCATCGTCCAGGGCACCTACGAGACCTTCGCGGAGATGGGCCGCCAGCACTTCGGCGGCAACCTCGCCGGCCGCTGGATCCTCACCGCGGGCCTGGGCGGCATGGGCGGCGCGCAGCCGCTCGCCGCCACCATGGCGGGCGCCTCCATGCTGGCGGTGGAGTGCCGCCCGGAGCGCATCGCCAAGCGCCTGGCTACCCGCTACCTGGACGTGCAGGCCGCGAGCCTCGACGAGGCGCTCGAGATCCTCGAGCGTGCGCGCCGTGCCGGTGAAGCCAGGTCCGTCGGGCTGCTCGGCAACGCCAGCGAGGTGCTGCCGGAGCTGCTGCGCCGCGGCGTGCGCCCGGATGCGGTGACGGATCAGACCTCGGCGCATGACCCGGTGAACGGGTATCTGCCCGGCGGCTGGACCGTCGACCAATGGGACCGGCTGCGCGCCGCGGACCCGGCGCAGGTGGCGCGCGAGGCGCGCGCCTCCATGGCGCGCCACGTCGAAGCGATGCTCGCCTTCCAGAAGCTCAAGATCCCGGTGTTCGACTACGGCAACAACCTGCGCCAGGTGGCCTTCGATGCCGGGGTGAAGGACGCCTTCGCCTTTCCGGGCTTCGTGCCGGCGTACGTGCGGCCGCTGTTCTGCCGCGGCATGGGCCCGTTTCGCTGGGCAGCGCTCTCCGGGGATCCGGAGGATATCTACCGCACCGATGCCAAGGTGCGCGAGCTTCTTCCCCGTGATGAGCACCTGCATCACTGGCTGGACATGGCGCGCGAACGCATTCAGTTCCAGGGATTGCCGGCGCGCATCTGCTGGGTCGGCCTGGGTGACCGGCACCGTCTGGGGCTCGCATTCAACGAGATGGTGGCCGTTGGTGCGCTCAAGGCACCGATCGTCATCGGGCGCGATCACCTGGATTCCGGCTCCGTCGCCAGTCCCAACCGCGAGACCGAGGCAATGCGCGACGGCTCGGACGCGGTGGCCGACTGGCCGCTGCTGAACGCGCTGCTCAACACGGCAAGCGGTGCGACCTGGGTGTCGATCCATCACGGCGGCGGCGTGGGCATGGGTTACTCCCAGCACGCGGGCCTCGTCATCGTCTGCGACGGCACGCCCGCCGCGGCCCGCCGCATCGAGCGCGTGTTGTGGAACGATCCGGCCTCGGGAGTCATGCGCCACGCCGACGCGGGCTACGAGGAGGCCATCCGGTGCGCGCGCGAGCGGGGACTGAACCTGCCGTTCCTCGCCACGGCGAGCTGAAAGCGCGCGGCCCGATGCCCGAAGCACTGAAACTGTGGCGTAACGCGCGCCTCGCCACCTGCGATGAGTCGCGGGGCTGCATCGGGCGCGGTGCGCTCTTGACCCGCGGCGCCCGCATCGAGTGGGTGGGCGAGGAGTCGGAGCTGCCCGCCGCGCGCCAGACGGCTGGCGGCGGGGAGCCCCAGGAAGTGCACGATCTCGGGGGCGCCTGGGTGACGCCCGGGCTCATCGACTGCCACACGCACCTGGTGTTCGCCGGCACGCGCGCCGGGGAATACGCCGAGCGGCTGCGCGGCCGCTCGTACGAGGAGATCGCCCGCGCCGGCGGCGGCATCGTCTCCACCATGCGCGCGGTGCGCGCCGCGAGCGAAGAGCAGCTGTTCGACGAGAGTGCTCCGCGGCTCGCGGCGCTGCTCGCCGAAGGCGTGACGACGCTCGAGATCAAGTCCGGCTACGGACTCACACTCGAGGACGAGGCGAAGATGCTGCGCGTCGCGCGACACCTGGGGCGTGCCTTCCCGGTCACGGTGCGCACCACGCTGCTCGCCGCTCACACCGTGCCCCCCGAGTACCGCGGGCGCCCCGCTGCCTACATCGAAGCCATCGCGCGCGAGTGGCTGCCCGCGCTGCACTCCCAGGGACTCGTCGATGCCGTGGACGTGTTCTGCGAGAACATCGGCTTCGATGTCGCGCAGGCCGCGCGCCTCTTCGAGGCGGCGCACGCGCTCGGCCTGCCGGTGAAGATGCACGCCGAGCAGCTCAGTAATCTCGGCGGCTCGCTGCTGGCGGCGCGCTGCGGGGCGCTGTCCTGCGATCACCTCGAGTACGCCGGCGCCGCCGAAGCCGCCGCGCTCGCCCGCGCCGGCACGGTTGCGGTGCTGCTACCGGTCGCGTTCTATTGCCTGGCCGAGGGCCGCAAGCCGCCGCTCGCGGCGCTGCGCGCGGCCGGCACCGCGGTTGCCATTGCGAGTGACTGCAATCCCGGTTCCGCTCCCGGCGCCTCGCTGCTGCTCGCGATGAGCATGGCGACTCGCCTCTTCGGGCTCACCGCCGAAGAGGCGCTGCTCGCGGTCACGCGTCACGCGGCGCGCGCGCTCGCCCTGTCCGCCGAACGCGGCGTGCTCGCCGCCGGACAGGCGGCCGACTTCGTGGTGTGGAACGTGCGCTCCATCGAGGAGCTCAGTTACTGGATTGGTTTCAACCCGCGCCGGACCGTGGTCCGGGCCGCCGAGGTCCTGCGATGGCCGAACATGACCCCCTGAAACTTGGCGCGCGGCCGTTGCGCCTCGCCGAGCTGCGGCGGGTGTATGAGCATCCGCTCACCGTGGCGGTCGATGCCGCATCCTTGAGCGCGGTGCGCGACGCCCACACCCTCACCACGCGGCTCGCGGCCGCGGACAGTGCCGTCTACGGCATCAACACCGGTTTTGGCCTGCTCGCGCAAACCCGCATCCCGACCGCGCAGCGCGCGCTCCTGCAGCGCAACATCATCCTGTCGCACAGCTGCGGCGTGGGGCCGCTGCTCGAGGATCCGATCGTGCGCCTCACGCTGGTGCTGAAGCTGGCGAGCCTGCTGCAGGGCTTTTCCGGGGTGAGCGAACCGCTGGTGTACTTTATCGAGCGCCTGATCAACGCGGGACTCTACCCCTGCGTCCCCGCGCAGGGCTCGGTGGGCGCCTCGGGCGACCTCGCGCCGCTCGCACACCTGTCGCTGGCGGTCCTGGGGCTCGGTGAGATCCGCCGGCACGGCGAGGTGTTGCCGGCCGCGGAAGCGCTCGCCCAGGAAGGCCTCGCGCCGCTCGCGCTGGGACCGAAGGAGGGTCTAGCGCTGCTCAACGGCACGCAGGTGTCCACGGCGCTCGCGCTCGCGGGACTCTTCGAGCTCGAGACCGCGTTTGCCGCGGCGGTGGTGAGCGGGGCGCTGTCGGTGGACGCGCTGCAGGGGAGCGACGTGCCCTTCGATCCGCGCATTCACCGCGTGCGCGGTCACGACGGCCAGGCGCGCGTCGCGCAGGTGTACCGCGAGCTGCTCGCGGGCAGCGAGATCCGCGAGTCGCACCGCAGCTGCGCGCGGGTCCAGGATCCCTACTCGCTGCGCTGCCAGCCGCAGGTGATGGGCGCGTGCCTCGATCTGATCACGCAGCAGGCCGCGACGCTCGCCACGGAAGCCAACGCGGTCACCGACAATCCGCTCATCTTCGCCGACTCGGGCGAGGTTCTGTCGGGCGGGAACTTCCATGCCGAGCCGGTCGCCTTCGCGGCCGACATACTCGCGCTCGCCTGCACCGAGATCGCCTCAATCAGCGAGCGTCGCACCGCGCTGCTCATCGACCCGAAGATGAGCGGTCTGCCGCCGTTCCTCGCCCAGGACAGCGGCGTGAACTCCGGCTACATGGTGGCGCAAGTGACCGCCGCGGCCCTGGTCGCGGAAAACCGCATGTTGTGTCACCCGGCGAGTGTCGACAGCATCCCGACCTCGGCCAACCAGGAAGACCATGTCAGCATGGCGACGCACGGCGCGCGGCGGCTCATCGGCATGACGCGCAACGCGCTCACCGTCGCCGCCATCGAGTTTCTCGCAGCTTGTCAGGGCGTGGACTTCCGCCAGCCGCTGAAGACCTCCACGCGGCTTGGCGCGGCGCACGGCGCCCTGCGCCTGAAGGTGCCGTTCGCCCGCAGCGATCGCCTGCTCGCGCTCGACATCGAAGCCGCCGCGCTCACCGTGCGCTCAAACGAGGTGCAGTCGCTCGCGCGGTCCCTGCTGCCGAGCTTTCGCTGACCTGCCGGGACGGACAGCCAACACGCAAGGAGGTGCGCGCTGCGCGGCCGCTTCAGGCCGGCGCGTACTGCGCGGACTCCTCGGGGGATTTCTCCGCTGACTCCGGCCGGTCGGTCATCTCGGCCTGCTGTTCGCGCTTGATGCGCTCGTAGATCTCTTCACGGTGCACGGCGACATTCTTCGGCGCGTTGATGCCGACGCGAACCTGGTTCCCCTTGACCCCCAGAACCGTAATGGTCACGTCGTCGCCGATCATGACGGTCTCGCCGACCCGTCGAGTGAGAATGAGCATCTTCTGATCCCCTACCCCGAGTTATAATTTTCGTGTGTCACGACTTCGGCAGGTGACGCCCACCTGAAGTCTCTCCATGCGTAAGCCGGTGAGCGTACGCGGAAACGGCCGCAAAGAAAAATTACGGGCGTCGCGTTACAGCCAGGGCTTGAACGTTTCCGTCATGGATGCGCTGCCAACCGCCCGCGCCGGACAGCGCTTCATACGAGCAGGCGGCTGAGCGACGCGGCTGCCTCCTCTGTGGCCGGCCCGGCCAGTACGTGCACGCAGCCCACACCCGCAACCGCCACCCCACGCAGCCCCAGGGCGCGAATCGCGCCCGTGTCGATCAGCGTCGCATCCCCCACACTGACCCGCAGGCGCCTTGCGGCTGCCTCCACCGCACGCACGTTGCCGCGTCCGCCGAGCGCGGCGAGCAGCCGCTGCGGATCCGGCGCCGGCGCATGCCCCGGCGCCCGGGCGGGATCCGGCGCGGGCGTCGCCACCGTGACCGGTCCCGGCGGCAGCGCGGACGCGGCCGGAGGTGCCGGCGGCGAGCGCAACACGCCGCGGATTTCCCCGACAAGCTGGTCCGCGGTCGGGCCGACGACGACCTGCAGCGCGTTCGCCGCGGGCCGCACGAGGCCGACGGCCCCGAGCCGTTTGAGCGCCGCCGGATCGACCGCGGCCTGGCTGCCGACCAACAGCCGCAGCCGCGTGGCACAGGCATCCAGCGAGACGATGTTCGCGGCGCCACCGAGCGCGGCGAGGTACGCCTGCGCCCGCTCTGCCGGCAGGGCGGCCGGCGCAGGCGCCGCGTCTTCGCCCGGATCGCGTCCCGGGGTGCGCAGGTCGAAGCGCACGATGACCAGTCGGAACAGGAAGTAGTACAGCGCGAAATACAGCGCGCCCACCGGCAGCAGCAGCAGCGGCCGGGTGGCGCGGTTGAAGTTGAGCAGGTAGTCGAACAGACCCGCGGAGAAGCTGAAGCCGAGCCTCACGTGCAGGGTGTTCATGATGATGAACGCAAGGCCGGTGAGCAGCGCGTGCACGCCGTAGAGCACGGGCGCGAGGAATATGAACGTGAACTCGATCGGCTCGGTGACTCCGGTCAGGATCGAGGTCAGCGCAATCGAGGCGAGCAGCCCGCCGACGGCCCGGCGGCGCCCCGGGAGCGCGGTGTGATACATGGCGAGGCACGCCCCGGGCAGGCCGAACATCATCACCGGAAAGAAGCCCGACATGAACGCACCGGCATTCGGGTCGCCGGCAAAGAAGCGCTTCAGGTCGCCGGTCACGCCGTGATAGTCGCCCAGCAAGAACCACGCGATGTTGTTGATGATGTGGTGCAGGCCGGTGACGATCAACAGCCGGTTGAGCACGCCGTAGGCGAACAGGCCCAATGCGCCGGCGTGCAGCACCGAGCGGCTGAGCACATCCATGCCCTGCTCCAGATGCTGCCACTGGGTGCCAAAGGCCGCCGCGAGCGCCAGTCCCGCCAGCCCGCTCACGATCGGCACGAAGCGCCGCCCGCCGAAGAAGCTCAGGTAGCTCGGCAGGCGCGTGTTGTAGAAGCGGTTGTAGAGCGCACCCGCCAGCAGCCCCGAGAGGATTCCCGCCGGCACGCTGAGCTTGGCGAGCTCACGCGCCTTGTACGCCGCGACGCCCAGATCGCGCGCCCGGCCCGCGAGGTCCGCGACCGCCGCGTCGGGCACGGCGATCAGCACCTCGGCCCCCTTGGTTGCCACGAGATAGGCGACCAAGCTCGCGAGCCCCGCAGCGCCGTGATTCTCGCGCGCCAGGCCCACCGCCACACCGACCGCGAACAGCAGCCCCAGATTGTCGAAGATCGCCCCGCCGGCGGCCGCAATGGAGGCGGAGTCGATGAGGTCGGGCTGGCCGAGGCGCAGCAGCAGGCCCGCGATCGGCAGCACCGCGATCGGCAGCATCAGCGCGCCGCCGACTTTCTGCAGGCTCGCGAGTACCGTCTTCACGAGTGCCCCTCGGGCGCGCCGGGCAGTGCGCGCTGCGCGAGCTCGCGCACGGCGGCGGCACTCTCCTCACCGAGCGCCTGCTGCGCGAGCGCACGACACTGCTCGAGGGTCACGCTGCCGATGCGTGCCTTGAGCTGCGGAATGACCGCACCGACCGCCGACAGCTCCTGTACTCCCAGCCCGATGAGCAGCGGCGCCGCCAGCGGCTCCGACGCCAGCCCGCCGCACACCGCGGTGCGCAGCCCCGCAGCAAAGGCCGCCTCGGCGGCGGCCTTGATCAACCGCAGGACCGCCGGGTGCAGCGCATCGAGGCGCGCGGCGAGCTGCGGGTGCCCGCGGTCCATCGCGAGGGTGTATTGCGTCAGGTCGTTGGTGCCGATGGAGAGGAAATCGGCCACCGCCGACAGTTGCCGGGCGAGCACCGCCGAGGCAGGCGTCTCGATCATCACGCCGACTTCGATGGGCCGCGCCCGGCCGGCCGCGCGGCGCACTTCCTCCAGCACCGCGCGCACCGCGCGCACCTCCTGCGGGTCGGTGATCATCGGCAGCAGGACCCGGCAGTGCTCCTGCGGGCGAACCGCGAGGATTGCGCCCAGCTGCGCGCGCAGCAGCGCCGGATTGGCAAGGCTGGTGCGTACCCCGCGCAGGCCGAGCGCCGGGTTGTCCTCGGGCGGCTGCGGCAGATAGGCGATCGGCTTGTCGCCGCCCGCATCCAGCGTGCGGATGGTGAGCGGGCGCCCGCCGAGCGCATCCGCGATCTTCTGGTACTCGGCAGCCTGCTCGGCCTCGTCGGGAGGCGCCGAGCGCTCGAGGAACAGAAACTCAGTGCGCAGCAGTCCGCACCCCTCTGCCCCATTGCCCACCGCGGCGTGGGCCTCGGCGACCGAGCCGATGTTGGCGAACACCTCGATGCGGACACCATCGGCGGTGCGGCACTCGCGCTGCGCCGCCGCCTGCTCGGCGCCGCGCCGCCCGGCGCGCGCCGCCAGCTCGGTACGCACTTGCGCGAGCCGCGCCGGTGACGGTGCGATTTCCAGCAGGCCCTGCTCGGCGTCGAGCACGAGCGCGGTGCCGTCGTGCACCCCGAGCACGCCGGCGCCGAGCGCCACCAGCGCCGGTATGTCCAGTGCCGCGGCGAGAATCGCCACGTGCGAGGTCGCCCCCCCCGCGGCCAGGCAAATGCCCGCGACCCGCGTCGCATCAAGCGCCGCCAGCTGCGACGGCAGGAGCTCCCGGGCGATCACGATCGATTCGACGGGCAGCTCGGGGACGGATATCCGGCCTTCGCCGTCGAGCGCCAGCAGCACCTGTGACTCCAGATCCAGCAGGTCATCGACGCGCTCGCGCAGCCGCGGGTCGGTGAGCGCGCGCAGCGTCTCGGCGGCTGAGCGCACCGCGCCGCGCCACGCAAAGGCAGCGCTCTTGCCGTGGGCAATCAGCAGACGCGCCGCGGCGATGAGCTCCGGATCATCGAGCAGCTCCAGGTGCGCGGCGGCGATCTCGCGGGCCGCGGTGCCGGCGTGCCCGGTCCCGGCGGCGCGGCGCGTGAGCCGCATGCGCACCGCGGAGCGCGCCCGCTCGAGCGCGGGATTCTCCCGGGGTGCGCCGGCGCCCGCCTCCACCACCGCGATTTCCGGTCGGCGCAGCTGCCGCGCCCGTCCGACGGCAAGTCCGCGGCTGGCGATCAGGCCGCTCAGCAGGCCATCGCCTGGGGTGCCCGCCGCGCCGGACGCCGCGGCGCCTGCGTCCGAGGGGCTGACGACGCCAGCACCCACACGCGCAGCCGCGACGTTCGTGGCCGCGCCCGCCGCGGCGTCCGTCAGCGCGGCGGCGAGTATGCTCACCGCCACGGCCGCGTCCGGCCCCTGAGCCCGGATCTCGATTTCCTCGCCGCGCCGCACCCCGAGCGCCATCAACGCCACCGTGCTGCGCGCGTTCGCCTCGCGCCCGCGGGCCATGATGCGAACGTCGGCGGCGAGACGCTTGAGCGCGCCCGCCAGCACGGCTGCGGGCCGCGCGTGAATACCGTGCTCGAACGCAACCGTGGCGCGCCGCGTCAGCGTCGGTCCCCCCGCCGGGCCGTGCGCTGCTGCCGCGGCCTCGAGCGCCGCTCCCGGCGCGATCTCCATGAGGAAGTCGCCCCGCGCAACCTCACGACCCAGCGTGCGCCTGAGAATGCGAAAGCCACCCTCGGTGGTGACGATCACGGGCGTGAGGAGGCAGCGGGCGCGCCGCGCCAGGAAGTCCAGATCGAAGCTCAGCAGCGCATCTCCGCTGCGCACCCGCGCACCTTGCGGCGCATGCACCTCGAAGCCCGCACCCGCGAGCCCTACCGTGTCGATGCCCACGTGCAGCAGGATCTCGCAGCCCTCGCGGGTGCGCAGGGTCACGGCGTGGCGCGCGGCGGCGACGAGGATCAGCTCGCCATCGCACGGTGCATGCAGCGTGCCGGCGGTGGGATCGATCGCCAGCCCATCGCCCAGCATGCGCGTGGCGAACACCTCATCGGGCGCCTCCTCGAGCGGGGTGCTCCAGCCCGCGAGCGGTGCTGTCAGGGTGGTGGTACGCATGCTCAGTGCGAGAGCTGCACCCAGTCGATCGCCCACAGAGGATCGAGGCTGGGCTGGGTGAATCGGAGGCACAGCGCGTGCACCCCGGCGAGCGGCGGCAGCGAAGCCGTGGGTAACACGGTCACGGCGTCGTCGTCGATCGCCGGCGCGAGCGGCAGCACGGCGATTGGCGCACCTTCGCACGCATCGAGCCGCACCTCGAGCTCCCCGGCCGGCGTGCGCGGCGCATTGAGCCGGATGGCGTCCCGGTCCTTGCCTATCTGAAAGTTGAAGGGCACCTGCCCCACCGCCGCGGTGAGTCCGGCAGCGCGCGACAGGTCGGCGGCCGGGAAGATCCAGCAGGGATTCTCGATGTCGATGAGAAACACGGCGCGCTTACCCCCGACGGGCGCGTCGTCCTGCAGGTTGAGCACGAGTTTGCCGGTGCAGGTTTTCAGATCCTGGCTCATGTGACGCTCGTACACACCGACGCTGCGCGCCGGCGTGAACACATCGTCCGAGTAGTGAATGCCGAGGGTGCGATAGCGGTCAAACTCGGCGGGGAGGCGCCCCATGAAGTCATTCCAGTCGAGCCGCTCAGGGCGCGACCAGCCTACCTCGGCCACCGCCGCCGCGCGCGGCCAGGTCATGTAGGCGGCGTCCTCCTCGGTGGGCACGTGCTCAGTCCAGAGGCTCGCCTGCAGGCCGAGCACGTGCTGCGGCTCGCCGGCGAGCGGA